>CANJXV010000048.1 GCA_947478935.1 Comamonadaceae bacterium | reverse complement strand
GCCCAGCGCAGGCTGAGCTCCATGGACAGGCGCGCTTCGCGCTCGGTGGTGATTTGGCCTTTGGTAGCCGCTTCCACGGACAAATACGGGGTGCATTCGTCAAACTGCATCACGATGTCTGAATTGAGCACGGTCTGAATTTGCATGCTCACTTCGGGCGTCAAAAACAGCTTGTCACCGTTGACGGGCGAGGAAAAACGCACGCCCTCTTCACTGATTTTGCGCATCTGGCCCAGGCTCCAGACCTGAAAGCCGCCCGAATCGGTCAGTATGGGTTTGTCCCATTTTTCAAACTGGTGCAAGCCGCCGAACTTTTCCATCACGTCCAGCCCCGGCCGCATCCAAAGGTGAAATGTGTTGCCCAGGATGATTTGCGCGCCCATGTCGTGCAGGCTTTGGGGCATCACGCCCTTGACCGTACCGTAGGTGCCCACTGGCATAAAAATGGGCGTTTGCACATAACCATGGTTCAGCCGCAAGCGCCCCCGGCGCGCCAGGCTGCCCAAGTAGGCGCCCTCGGGGCGGGCGGGATCTCGGGCAAGCACGTCAAATTCAAGCATGCGGCAATTTTAGGCGGGGCACTTGCGGCAAAGTACCGCTTTATTTATAGCGCGCCGATTTATTTGCAGACGCAATCGAAGATCGCAACTCCCTGCTGGTGCCCACCATCGCCCTATTTGAAGTCCACAAAGTGCTCAGCCGCCGCGTGGCTGCCGATCTGGTGGAGCGCTGCCTGAACGTCATGCGCCAGGGTCGCGTACTAGATTTCACCGACACCCGCGCAGTAGCGGCATCGCAGATCGCAGCACGCCACCAACTGGCAATGGCCGAGGCTGCGATGTACAGCAAGGCGCAGGAATTCGGAGCCACTTTCTGGACACAGGACGCCGATTACCAAGGCTTGGTGGGGGTGAAATACTTCCCGAAGAACTAAGCCGATGCTTGCGTGGCTCGCGCTAAAAGCATAGCGTCGCCGTAACTGAAAAACCGATATTCCTGCACTATCGCGTGGCGGTACAGGGCACGGATGGGCTCATACCCGGCAAAGGCGCTGACCAGCATCATCAGACTGGATTTGGGTAAATGAAAGTTGGTCACCAGCAAGTCCACGTGCTGGAACGCAAAGCCCGGCGTGATAAATATTTGCGTATCACCGTGCGACTGACCGGTCGCAGCCCAGGACTCCAGGCTGCGTACTGTGGTCGTCCCCACGGCCACCACCCTGCCACCACGCGCTTTGCAATCGGCAATCGCCTGCTGGGTTTCAAGCGGCACCTGGTACCACTCGCTGTGCATACGGTGTTCGGCCAGGTTTTCGGTTTTTACCGGCTGGAAGGTACCGGCACCCACATGCAGCGTGACATAGGCGATGCGCACGCCGCGTGCTTTTAAAGCCGCTAATAAGGCCTGGTCAAAATGCAGGGCTGCCGTGGGCGCAGCCACTGCGCCCGGCGCTTTGGCAAACACGGTTTGATAACGCTCAGCGTCCTGCGCCGTATCGGCGTTTTCGCCCTGCTGCGGGCGCTCAATGTAAGGCGGCAAAGGCATGTGGCCGTGGCGCTCCATCAGCATGTAAGGATCATCGCCCGCGTTATTGGACAGTACAAATCGAAACAGCGGCCCATTGGCATCTGGCCAGCGGCCCAGCAGCGTGGCGCATAACCCATCGGCAAAGCCCAACGCACTATGCAGTGCCACGGTAGCCCCGATCTCGGGCTTTTTGCTGACCCGCATATGCGCTGCCACTTGATTACCGCCCAGCACCCGCTCAATCAGTAACTCCAACTTACCGCCAGTCGGCTTTTCGCCAAACAAGCGCGCCTTGAGCACGCGCGTGTCGTTCATCACCAGCAAATCGCCATCGTGCAAAATGTCCGAAAGGTCGCGAAAAATGCGGTCCACTGGCGCGCTGTGGCTAGCGTCCAACAGCCGTGAGCCGCTGCGCTGCGGGGCTGGTTGCTGCGCAATCAAATGCGCGGGCAAATCAAAATCAAAATCGCTGAGGGTGTAGGTAGAAAACACGGTGCTTGAGGGCCGGACGGACCCGTTCCAAGTAAAGAGGGCGCGATTGTGGCATGGGCCCCGCAGCCCAAGCGCCATCCTCCAACGCCCAAGTGCTACGGTGCCAAGTACAAGCGCACGCAAGCCGATGCGCCCGGCATCGCAAAGGCCTACCTCTCTGCTATCGTTGCGCCCACCCACCTAGCCCGCCCAGCCTATGCGTCCCCACGCCAACCACAGCCCTGAGGCCGCAGCGCCCAAGCCTCCTGCCAAGTCCGCCCCCCAAAAGGCGCTGGAAAAGCTGGGCTTGGTACGTGATATCGACCTGGCGCTGCACTTGCCCTTGCGCTACGAGGACGAAACGCGCATCCTCAAACTGCGCGACGCACGCGAGGGCGACACGCTGCAAATCGAAGCGCAGGTGACGCATCAGGAAGTCGGCTACCGCCCGCGCCGCCAGTTGGTGGTGACCGTGGACGACGGCTCAGACACCTGCACGCTGCGTTTTTTCAACTTTTACCCGTCGATGCAAAAAGCGCTGGCAGTGGGCCAGCGCCTGCGCATAAGGGGCGAAGTCAAAGGCGGCTTTAGCGGCTGGACCATGCTGCACCCCACTGCGCGCCCGGCCGGCGGCGAGCTGCCCAGCGCGCTCACGCCGGTGTACCCCACGGTGGCAGGTCTGCCGCAAGCCTATTTACGCAAAGCGGTGCTCAGCGGCTTGGCGCGCGCTGAACTGTCAGACACATTTGCCCCGGGCGACCTAAGCCCGCTCAACCCACAAGCCCCAGGCGGCTTGTGGACGCTGCACGAGGCGCTGGCGTTTTTGCACCACCCGCGCCCGGACGTGGCCATCGACACGTTGATGGACCACAGCCACCCGGCCTGGCAACGCCTCAAGGCTGAAGAATTGCTGGCGCAACAGCTCTCGCAGTTGCAAGCGCGCCGCGCCCGCGCCGCCTTGCGTGCGCCGGTGCTGCTGCCCGACGCCAGCCCTGGTGCGCTACGCCATCGCCTGCACGCGGCTCTGCCCTTCGCCCTGACTGATGCACAGACCCGCGTGAGCCAGGAGATCGCCTCGGATATGGCGCGCCACACACCAATGCACCGCTTGTTGCAGGGCGATGTAGGCGCAGGCAAGACCGTGGTGGCAGCGCTGGCAGCAGCGGTGTGTATCGACGCGGGCTGGCAATGCGCGTTAATGGCGCCCACTGAGATATTGGCCGAGCAGCATTTCCGCAAACTGCTGGGCTGGCTGGAGCCCTTGGGCATCACCACCGCATGGCTGACCGGCACGCAAAGGGCCAAAGAGCGGCGCGCTATGTTGGAAATTATTGAAAACGGTTCGGCGCAGTTGGTGGTGGGCACGCACGCCATCATCCAAACCAAAGTGCGTTTCAAGAACCTGGCCCTGGCCGTGATTGACGAGCAACACCGCTTTGGCGTGGCCCAGCGCTTGGCGCTGCGCAATAAATTGGAGCATGAGGCTATGGAGCCGCATTTGCTGATGATGACGGCCACACCCATCCCGCGCACCTTGGCCATGAGCTATTACGCGGACCTAGACGTTTCCACCTTGGACGAATTGCCACCCGGGCGCACGCCCGTCGTCACCAAAGTACTGGCCGAAAACCGGCGCGCTGAAGTGATAGAGCGCATACGCGCGCAGGTAGCGCAAGGGCGGCAGGTGTATTGGGTTTGCCCGCTGATTGAAGAGAGCGAAATGCTAGACCTCAGCAACGCCACCGCCACCCATGCCGAACTTGCGGCGGCCTTGCAAACCCCCGATGGCGAACATAAAGTGGGCCTCTTGCACTCGCGTCTACCAACGGAGGAAAAAAAAGCCGTGATGGCGCAGTTTGTCGCAGGCCATATCAGCGTACTGGTTAGCACGACCGTGATTGAAGTAGGCGTCGATGTTCCCAACGCCTCGCTCATGGTGATTGAAAACGCACAGCGCTTTGGCCTGTCGCAGCTGCACCAGTTACGCGGCCGCGTGGGCCGCGGCGCGGCGGCCTCGGCTTGCTTGCTGCTCTACTCCACCGGCGATGCACCGCGCCTTGGCGAAGCCGCGCGCGAGCGTCTCAAGGCCATGGTAGACACCAGCGATGGTTTTGAAATTGCCCGGCGCGACTTAGAGATTCGCGGTCCGGGCGAGTTTTTGGGGGCACGCCAATCCGGCGACCAAATGCTGCGCTTTGCCGACTTGGCAGAGGACACTGCGCTGCTCGACTGGGCGCGCAAAGAGGCGCCAGTGCTGCTGGAGCGCCACCCCGCGCTGGCGATAAAGCATGTGCAGCGCTGGCTGGGCAGCAAGGCCGAATTCCTTAAAGCCTAAAGGCTGTTGTGCCCCTGCGCGGATAATGCGCGCATGACGCTGACCGAACTCAAATACATCGTGGCCGTGGCCCGCGAACGCCACTTTGGCAAAGCCGCCGATGCCTGTTTTGTGTCGCAGCCCACACTATCCGTGGCAGTCAAGAAACTGGAAGAAGAGCTGGACGTCAAACTGTTTGAGCGTAGCGCAAATGAAGTAAACGTCACGCCCCTGGGCGAAGAAATCGTGCGGCAGGCGCAAAGCGTACTGGAGCAGGCAGGGCACATTAAAGACATCGCCAAGCGCGGCAAAGACCCACTGGCCGGTGCGCTCAAGTTAGGTGTGATTTACACCATCGCGCCCTATTTGTTGCCGGACTTAGTGCGCCAGGTCATCACCCGCACACCGCAAATGCCGCTGATGCTGCAAGAAAACTTCACCGTCAAATTGTTGGAGATGCTGCGTACCGGCGAAATCGATTGCGCCATATTGGCCGAACCCTTTCCCGATGCCGGCTTGGCGATTGCGCCGCTGTACGACGAGCCGTTTTTTGCCGCCGTACCTAGCAGCCACCCGCTAGCCAAACAAGACCATGTGACCGCACAAGAGTTAAAAAACGAAACCATGCTGCTGCTGGGCAACGGCCACTGCTTTCGCGACCATGTATTGGAAGTTTGCCCCGAGTTCGCGCGCTTTTCCAGCGACACCGAAGGCATTCGCAAAAGCTTTGAAGGCTCGTCACTAGAGACCATTCAACACATGGTCGCCGCCGGCATGGGCATCACCCTGGTACCGCGCCTGAGTGTGCCCGCGCAAGCCTTGCAAGCACCCAAGCGGCGCGACGCCAAACTGTTTGTCAAATACCTGCCAGTGCGAGACGGCAAAGGCATCGCACCGCCCACCCGCCGCGTGGTGTTGGCCTGGCGGCGCAGCTTTACCCGCTACGAAGCCATCGCCGCATTGCGCAACGCCGTCTATGCCTGCGAACTGCCAGGTGTGACGCGGTTGTCTTAGCAAGCCGGGCCGCCACGCCTTACGCATCCATGGACCCGACTGACTTTATGCCTGCGCACGCTCGCTGGCGCGAGCGCCTGGCTCTGTACCTAGACCTCATCCGCTGGAACCGACCCGCCGGTTGGTTGCTTCTGCTGTGGCCCACGCTCAGCGCTTTGTGGCTGGCTGCAGGGGGCTTTCCGGGTTGGCATTTGTTACTGGTGTTTACGCTGGGCACGGTGCTGATGCGCAGCGCGGGTTGCTGCGTCAATGACGTGGCCGACCGGGATTTTGACCGCCATGTGCGCCGCACCGCGCAGCGCCCGGTAACCAGTGGCCGGTTGCAAGCGCGCGAAGCGCTGGCGGTGGGCGCGGCGCTGGCCTTGTTGGCCTTTGGCCTGGTGCTAACGACCCATACCGCCACCATCTATTTATCGTTTGCAGCCCTGGCGGTGGCAATTGCCTACCCGTTTGCCAAACGCATCGTGTCCATGCCGCAGGCAGTGCTGGGGGTAGCTTTCAGCTTTGGCATTCCCATGGCCTATAGCGCAGTGCAAGGCGCGGTGCCTTGGACGGCGGCACTGCTGCTCTTGGGCAATTTGTTTTGGGTGCTGGCCTACGACACCGAATACGCCATGGTGGACCGTGAGGATGACCTCCACATTGGCATACGCACCTCCGCCATCACCTTAGGGCGCTGGGACGTGGCGGCGGTGATGCTTTTTTATGCTGCTTACCTCGGCATCTGGGGCGCAGTGCTGGCGCAGGCCTTAACGTATCCCGCCTGGATAGCGGGGCTGGCAGCGGCGACAGCGCAAGCTCTGTGGCATTACCGCCTGATACGTCTGCGCGAGCGTGACAACTGTTTTACTGCCTTCAGGCAAAACCATTGGCTGGGCTTTGCGGTGTTTGTGGGCATTGCGCTGAGCCTGCCTTGGTAGCCCGGTTTTGCATTCAAGCGCCCCGCACACCTAAAAACCATCCGGCGTCCAAGGACGCCCTACTGGGTAGAGCCCCTACAAAAGCACTTACACGCCAAAGATGCGCGCCAGGCGCACGCCAAAACCTTGTATCCACGGCGCCACGTAGCGCAAGCGCGGGCGCTTGGCTTCGCTAGCTTTCACTATCGCCGCGACCACCGTATCTGTGCTTTTGGCTTCTAAAAAGCTGAAGGTGCGTTTTTCCTCGGCCTGCATTTTTTCTTTCTGGTCATGAAAGTAGGAATCCGGGCCCATCCAGGCGTATTTGCTGGCGGTCATGCTTTGGTTAAAGCCGGTGTGGATGGCGCCAGGCTCGACCACGCACACCGAAATGCCCTTGCCCAGCTGGTCCATTTCGACGCGCAAACCTGCGGCCGCTGCCGATAGCGCGAACTTGGTCATGGAATAGGGCATTACAAATGGAAAAGGCACACGTCCGGCTATGGAACTGATAAATACCACCGTGCCTCGTTGACGGGTAATCATGCCGCGCAGCGCCACTTGCGTGAGCGCCAAGGTGGAGAACAAATTCACCTCAAAAATGCGGCGCACCCGGTCCATGTCCACCTCAGCCAATGAGCCCGATTCACCCAAGGCGGCGTTGTTGACCAATACATCGATGTGGCGATCAGCGATCAGCGCGCGGTCTAGCGGGTTGGTGATGTCTAGCTTGAACACGTCTATGACTACGGCGCGCGAAGCGCATTCCTGGCGCAAGGCCTGGGCCTGATCTTCGTTGATGGTCGTAGCCAGCACCTGGTGGCCGCGCGCGGCCAGGGCAAACGCAGCGTCGTGGCCGATACCCGTGCCCGCACCGGTTATGAGAATGGACTTACCCATGGTCTTACCTTTCTGGAAAAAAGCGCGGCGGCGCAGGCCTGAGCGCACGCCGCCGCTGTCTGGGCACCCGGCGACAGGGGCCATAAGGAAAAAACCGGCCGATTAACCGGATAAGTGCGCTTTAGTGAAGGTACAGACCCCGCGAAGTCTGCTTCAGTGCGTATTCATCCGGGCTCAGCAAGGCCCGTGCGTTTGCGTTTATTTGGCGCTCAAGCACTCGCTCATGAATTTTTTGCGCTCGTCGCCTTTGAGCTCTTTGGTTTTGGCATCGGCATTGCAGGTCTTCATTTTGTTTTGCTGCGGCGTACCGGATTCGGATGCGGCAGGTGCCGGTGCCTTGGCGCTTAAGCACTCGCTCATGAACTTTTTGCGCTCGTCGCCTTTGAGCTCTTTGGTTTTGGCTTCGGCGTTGCAGGTACCCATTTTATTTTGCTGGTCACTGGCGGCAACTGCGCTGCCTGCGACGAAAGCCAAGCAAAGGGATAGCGCTACAAATCTATTTTTCATAAAAACCTCCTTCAGTTAAATTAACAAACCGCCTGCGCGGCGACAGCATTCCTTGCTGCCGACTACAGCATACAACGGCGGTGCAACAAAGCACAGGGGCGATGACAGCGAGGCCCCATATTCTTGACGGAGCACAAGTAAAAGCCAGATCCATCGTCCAGCGCCTCCAAAGCGGCAAGAACCTCCCCCTAAAATCGCCGCCATGCCCTCCGTCAAATCCGAACTTCTGGCAGCGCTGGCCGCTTCGCTGGAAACCCTGCTCCCCGGCGCAGGCAGCCAAGCAGCCCTTGAATCGCCCAAAGTCGCCGCCCATGGCGACTTCGCCAGCACCGCTGCGATGCAATTGGCCAAACCCCTTAAAAGCAATCCGCGCCAGGTCGCCGAGCAATTGCGCGCCCTGTTGCTGGCGCAAAGCGCTTTTGCGCAGTGGGTGCAAGACATTGACATTGCCGGGCCGGGCTTTATCAATATGCGCCTGCGGCCTGAGGCCAAGCAGCAGGTAGTGCAGGAAATATTGCAAACCACAGCAAGCTTTGGCAAGCAAGCGGGCAACGGGCAGCGCGTGTTGGTGGAATTTGTGTCGGCCAACCCGACTGGGCCTTTGCATGTAGGCCATGGCCGCCAGGCGGCGCTTGGCGATGCGATTTGCAATTTGCTGCAAACCCAGGGCTGGGACGTCTACCGCGAGTTTTATTACAACGACGCCGGTGTGCAAATCAACACCCTGGCCACCAGCACCCAATTGCGCGCGCGCGGCATGCACCCGGGAGATACCGGCTGGCCCACCGACCCCCAAGACCCGGCAAGCAAATCTTTTTACAACGGCGACTACATCGCCGATATTGCAGACGATTTCAAAGCCGCTAAAACGGTTGTTTCGGATGACCGGCAATTCACTGCTAGCGGCAATATTGAAGACATAGACAATATCCGCGAATTTGCCGTAGCCTATTTGCGCCGCGAACAGGACCTGGACCTCAAAGCGTTTGCTCTGCATTTTGACAACTACTACCTGGAAAGCAGCCTATACAGCAGCGGGCGGGTGGCGGCTACGGTAGAAAAATTGCAAGCCGCTGGCAAGACCTACGAACAAGACGGCGCCTTGTGGCTGCGCTCCACCGACTACGGCGACGACAAAGACCGCGTCATGAAAAAACGCGACGGCAGCTACACCTATTTTGTGCCCGACGTGGCCTACCACATCGCCAAATGGGAGCGCGGATTCACCAAGGTCGTCAACATCCAGGGCACTGACCACCACGGCACGATTGCTCGCGTGCGCGCCGGCTTACAAGCGGCGGGCGTGGGCATCCCGCAGGGCTACCCGGACTATGTGCTGCACACCATGGTGCGCGTGGTGCGTGGTGGCGAGGAAGTGAAAATTTCTAAACGTGCAGGCAGCTATGTCACCCTGCGTGACCTGATTGAATGGACCAGCGCCGATGCAGTGCGCTTTTTCCTGCTTAGCCGCAAGCCTGACACTGAATACACCTTCGACGTCGACCTGGCGGTGGCCAAAAACAACGACAACCCGGTCTATTACGTGCAGTACGCGCATGCGCGTATCTGCTCGGTGCTAACGGCCTGGGGTGGCGACAGCGCGCAACTAGCAAGCGCAGACCTGGGCCCGCTGACCAGCCCGCAAGCACAGGCACTGATGCTGCTGCTGGCCAAGTACCCCGAAATGCTCAGCGCCGCCGCGCAAGACTTTGCACCCCACGATGTGACCTTTTACCTGCGCGAGCTAGCCGCCTGCTACCACAGCTATTACGATGCCGAGCGCATCTTGGTAGACGAAGCGCCGGTGCGACTGGCGCGACTGGCTCTGGTGGCCGCGACGGCGCAGGTATTGCACAATGGCCTGGCGGTGCTGGGGGTAAGCGCACCGCGCAAAATGTAATTATTCAAGGCAGCAAGACATGCAAAAACAACGCGGCGGAACCTTCTTGGGTTTTGTATTGGGACTGGTGGTCGGCCTGGGCATTGCCTTTGGTGTGGCCCTATACGTGACTAAAGTGCCCCTGCCTTTTATGAGCAAAGGCCAAACCCGTAGCGCCGACCAAAACGACGCCGAAACCAAAAAGAATAAAGACTGGGATCCGAACGCCCTGATCACCGGTAAACCGGCGCCCAAAGCCTCCTCTCCCGCGGATGCCACCACCGGCGGCATTGCGCCCGCGCCGATACCCACACCGGCGACACCGGCGGCCACCGCCACGCCGATCGCGCCCGCCGCCGACCCTATCGGCGCCCTGGCCAATGCCAAGGCTGCATCGGCCGCAGTGCCTACGGGCCAAACCACTTATTACGTGCAAGTGGGTGCTTTCAGAGCGATGGACGACGCACAAAGCCAGCGCGCTAAGCTATCGCTGACCGGCGTAGAAGCGGCAGTAACAGAGCGCGAGCAAGGCGGGCGCCCGATTTACCGCGTACGCGTTGGCCCGTTTGAAAAGATTGAAGAGGCCGAGCGCACCAAAGACAAATTGGACAAGGCCGGGGCAGACACAGTCCTGGTAAAAGTGCAGCGCTAGTAACGGCGCCAGCAAAAGCATCATTTTTTCGGAGTATGTATGACACCCACCCGACGTAATTTCGGACAACAAACCCTGGCGGGACTGATCGCCTTGCAGGCACCGGCTATCGCACTGGCACAATTCAAAAAACCAGTCCCTGGCACCGACTACCAGGTGCTCGAAGCGCGTGCGCCGGTAGAGACGCCTGTCGGCAAAATCGAGGTAGTGGAGTTTTTTTGGTACAACTGCCCGCACTGCAATGCCTTTGAACCTACCCTGGCCGATTGGGTGCAAAAGCTGCCCAAAGACGTGGTCTTCAGGCGTGTGCCAGTGGCTTTCAATGACACCTTTGTGCCGCAGCAAAAACTGTTTTACACCCTCGAATCCATGGGCTTGTTGGGCAAGCTGCACGTCAAGGTATTTGCGGCCATCCATGTGGAAAAACTCAATCTGTCCAAGGCGGAGGCCATTGTCGAATGGGTGGTTAAAAACGGCGTCGATCAGGCCAAGTTTGTCAAAGAGTACAACTCGTTTGGCGTGGTGACCAAAGCGCAAAAAGGCTCGCAGTTGCAAAACGCCTACAAGGTGGAAGGCGTGCCTGCCCTGGGTGTAGCCGGGCAGTTTTATACCGATGGCAGCATGGCGCGCAGCATGGAGCGGGCCCTGCTGGTGGTGCAATCGCTGGTGGATGACCTGCGCGGTAAGCGCGCCTAAAGCGATTGCGCAGCGGGGCAAACCCGCCAAAACTTCTTCACGCAAAAGTCAATAGGCGCTTGGGCTTTTGAAAAGCGGTGGCTAGAATGCACGAATAATGCTTTCAGCAATTTTCGTGCCTTTATGAAACTTATCTTAATTCTCTGGGTAACGCTGGCCTTCGGGCTGCTGCAAAGCGCCTGGGCCGAAAAAGCCGACCGCAACAAGCCCATGCATATCGAGTCCGACAGCATGCGCTACGAAGATGCGCAACAACTCACGGTATTTACCGGCAAAGTCGTCGCCACCAAAGGCACTATCGTGATCCGCGGCGCCAAAGTCGAAGTGCGCGAGGACCCCGAAGGCAACCAACACGGCACCGTAACCGGAACACCTAAAGAACGCGCCTTTTTCCGGCAAAAGCGCGAAGGCGTGGACGAATTTATCGAAGGCGAAGCCGAAACTCTGTTTTACAACGGCAAAGCCGATACCGTGCGCTTTGAAACCAATGCGGTCATGCGCCGTTTTCGGGGCAGCACCTTGGCCGATGAAGTAACCGGTGCGGTCATCAATTACGAAAATGCCACTGAAAAATTCGCAGTCGATGGCAGCGCGGCGGGCGCTGCACCTGGCCGCGTGCGTGCAGTGATCACGCCCAAGCCAGAAAAGACCAGCCCGGCACCTGCCGCCAGCAAAACCCCATGAAATCCGATAGCCCTTCCGTGCTGCAAATGGGCGCCCAGTCGGCCCAAGCGGGCGCGGCGCACAACACGGCTATTGGCGTGCTGGAAGCGGCGCACCTGCAAAAGTCCTATGGCGCGCGTAGAGTGGTGCAAGACGTGTCCATGTCCCTGCGCACGGGCGAGGTGGTCGGTTTGCTAGGGCCTAACGGCGCGGGTAAAACCACTTCTTTCTACATGATTGTCGGCCTGTTGCGCGCCAGCGCCGGCAGCATCACCATCGATGGCCAGCCCATAGAGCACATGCCGATTCACCGGCGGGCGCGATTGGGCCTGGGCTATTTGCCTCAAGAACCCTCAATTTTTCGCAAACTCAATGTGCAGGAGAACGTCCGCGCGGTGCTGGAGTTGCAACGCGACGCCAAAGGAAAAGCCTTTTCCAAGGTAGAGATCGAATCGCGCCTTACGGCTTTGTTACAGGATTTGCGGGTTGAGCATCTGCGCATGTCGCCCGCGCTCGCGCTCTCGGGTGGCGAGCGGCGCCGCGTCGAGATCGCGCGCGCGCTGGCGACCCAACCGCGCTTTATCCTGCTGGACGAGCCCTTTGCCGGCATTGACCCGATTGCGGTGATAGAGATTCAGCGCATCATCAATTTCTTGAAGAGTCGCAATATCGGCGTGCTGATCACCGACCATAACGTGCGCGAAACCTTGGGTATTTGCGACCACGCCTACATCATCAGCGAGGGCCGGGTACTGGCCCAGGGCCTG
>CANJXV010000047.1 GCA_947478935.1 Comamonadaceae bacterium | reverse complement strand
TCCTGGCTGAACTCTTGGTCGCGAAACACGGTGAGGCCTTCTTTGAGGCTGAGCTGAAACCAGTCGCGACAGGTAACGCGGTTGCCGGTCCAGTTGTGAAAATATTCGTGGCCCACCACGCTTTCGATGTTGGCGTAATCCCCATCGGTGGCGGTGGCGGGGTTGGCCAACAGCAGCTTGGTGTTGAAGATATTGAGGCCTTTGTTCTCCATCGCGCCCATATTGAAGTCGCTGGTGGCCACGATCATGAAGCGCTCCAGGTCCAGCGCTAGGCCAAAGCGGGCTTCGTCCCAGGCCACCGAGGCCATGAGCGATTCCATGGCGTGCTCGGTCTTATCCAAATCGCCCGGACGCACCCACACTTGCAGCACATGTTCGCTGCCGCTGCGCGCGCTGATGCGCTGCTCGCGGCATACCAGCTTACCCGCCACTAGGGCAAAAAGGTAAGCCGGTTTTTTGTGCGGGTCCACCCATTTGGCAAAGTGGCGGCCATCGTCCAGCGCGCCTTGCTCGACCAAGTTGCCGTTGGATAACAGCACCGGGTACTGCACCTTATCCGCCCGCAGCGTTACCGTGTAGCTTGCCATCACATCGGGCCGGTCCAGAAAGTAGGTGATGCGCCGAAAGCCCTCGGCTTCGCACTGCGTAAAAAATGAATCGTTGCTCACATACAAGCCCATGAGCTTGCTGTTTTTGGCGGGTGCGCAGGTGGTGAATATTTCCAGGTCGAAAGGTTCGTGGCCTTCAGGTAGGTTTTCCAGCACGAGCTTGTCGCCATCCATCTTGAAAGAGGTGCCCTGGCCGTTGACCAGCACGCGTGCCAGGTTCAGTTCTTCACCATCTAGGCGCAGGGCCTGGGCCGGCACATCGGGGTTACGGCGCAAGCGCATTTTGTTTAGCACCCGCGTCTTGGCTGGGTCCAGGTCAAAGCTCAGGTCGACGGTGTCGATCCAAAAAGGCGGCGCTTGGTAGTCCTTGCGGTAGATAGCGGCTGCGGCTTGTGCGCCGTCTGTTGCTTGCGTCATGGGTTTACTCCTGAGATGGACGGGGCCGGGCGATAGAGGCCGGGCGGGTCATGGGTTTACACGCCTTGCTTGAGCGAGGCTTGGATAAAGGGGTCGAGGTCGCCATCGAGCACTTTTTGGGTGGCCGAGGTTTCGTAATTGGTGCGCAAGTCCTTGATGCGGCTGTTGTCCAGCACATAGCTGCGGATCTGGTGGCCCCAGCCGACATCGGTCTTGGTGTCCTCCAGCTTTTGCTGCTCTTCCATGCGCTTGCGCATTTCAAAATCGTAGAGGCGACTGCGCAGGCGTTTCCAGGCGACATCGCGGTTGCCGTGCTGGCTGCGCCCGTCCTGGCACTGCACCACAATTCCAGTGGGCAAATGGGTCAGGCGCACGGCGGAATCGGTTTTGTTGATGTGCTGGCCCCCGGCGCCGCTGGCGCGAAAGGTGTCCACCCGCACATCGGCAGGGTTGATGTCGATCTGGATGGAGTCATCCACCTCGGGGTACACAAACACGCTGGCAAAACTGGTGTGGCGTCCGCCCGAGCTGTCAAAGGGCGATTTGCGCACCAAGCGGTGTACGCCCGTTTCAGTACGCAAAAGTCCGAAGGCGTATTCGCCCTCGATCTTGATGGTGGCGCCTTTAATGCCGGCGATGTCACCGGCGGTTTCGTCTTCGATGGTGGTGGCAAAGCCTTTGCGTTCTGCATAACGCAGGTACTGACGCAACAGCATGCTGGCCCAGTCGCAGGCTTCGGTGCCTCCGGCGCCGGCCTGGATGTCCAAAAAGGCGTTCATCGGGTCGGCCGGGTTGTTGAACATCCGCCTAAATTCCAGGCCCTCGATGAGGAGGGCAAGCCGGGCGGCGTCGGCTTCGAGGGTCAAAAGGCCCGCTTCGTCGTCCTCGTCGCGGGACATTTCAAAGAGTTCGGTGTTATCGGCCAGGTCGCGGGTCAGTTCATCGAGGGTGACGACCACGCCGTCTAAGGCTTTTTTCTCTTTGCCTAGCTCCTGGGCGCGCTTGCTGTCATTCCAGACGGTAGGGTCTTCTAGCCAGGCATTGACGGTGCGTAGACGTTCCGATTTGGCAGCGTAGTCAAAGATACCCCCGGAGTTCGGCGGTTCGCTGGCTTAAATCCGCCAAAGTGCTGCCGATGAGGTTGCTGCGTTCTACTTCCATGGTCTTGTGTCCTGCGATTGGGGGGAAAGGCGCATTTTCTCACGCGCCGGTGACGCCGCGCCGGGCTGCGAAAAACCCTTTTTCAGGCGATAAAACGCTCAATCAGCCCTGCTAGCACCTGGGGCTGGTCGTGGTGCATCATGTGCCCGGCGTCCTTTATGCGGGCGATTTCCACTTGCCCCACGTCTTTGAGGCGTTCGTGGTACTCGGCCAGGGTGTATTTGCCTTTCCACCAGAAATCCAGGCTGTTATCCGCCGCTTCCACGGCCAGCACCGGCATATTCAGGCGCTGGTAGAGAGCGCGTACTTCCTCGACGCGGTAAATATTAGCGTTGCTGATCTTGTGCGCCGCCTCGCCCTGAATGCGCCATTGGCCCTGCACATCTTCTGCTGCCCAGTGGCGCGCCAGCCACTCGGCTTTGTCGGCGCCCAGACGCGGGTTAGTTTTCATCAGGCGGCGCGCGACGCCTTGCGGGGTGTCGTAGGGCCGCAGGTCCAGCTCGCCTTGGTGCAGCTTTTTCAGTTCGTCCATCCACTTGGCGTAACGGCCTGGGGCCTGTGCCGGTGCGGCCTCGGGCAGGCCAAAGCCCTCCAGGTTGATCAGGCGGCGTACGCGCTCGGGCCGCACACCGGCGTAGTGCATCACCACATTACCACCCATGCTGTGCCCCACCAGGTTGACCTGCGGATGGGGCCCGTCGGCGGGCGCGTAATAGTCCAGCAAAAAGTCCAGGTCCGCCAGGTAGTCCGGAAACCAAAAATTGTCCACGCCGCCCGAGGCGGTTTTGCCGTAACCGCGCCAGTCTGGGGCGATGATGTAGTGGTCTTGCGCCATGGCATCGACCACAAACTGGTAGGACGCAGCTACATCCATCCAACCATGCACCAGCACCAGCGGCACGCGATCCGGTGCGGGCTTTCCCCAGACCTGCACGTGGTAGCTGAGATTGCGGATGGGGATAAATTCACTGCGGGCGATGCGTCGGGCTTGGTACATTTCGCCATCATAAGGAGACTTCCCATGCCCGCCTCGCCCCGCAGTCCGACACGGGACATTGATCGCGCGTCCACCGGCGCGCCTGCTGCCTATCAGCAGTTGCACCGCCAGTTCGGCTGGACGGTGCCCAAGCGTTTCAATATGGCGGCGGTATGCGCCGCCCGCTGGGCGCAGGCGCCTGATGGCGCGCGGCGCATTGCCATTCGCAGCTACCAGGAAGATGGCAGCACGCAAAGCTATAGCTACGCGCATTTGCAAACCGAGGCCAACCGCTTGTCCAACGCCTTGCGTTCGCAGGGCGTGCAGCGCGGTGACCGCGTTGCTATCGTGATGCCGCAATGCTTTGATACGGCAGTGGCCTATATCGCGGTGCTGCAAATGGGCGCCGTGGCCATGCCTTTGTCCATGTTGTTTGGACCCGAAGCGCTGGCTTACCGCTTGCAAGACAGCGGTGCGGTGCTGGCGATTTGCCACGACAGCGTGCAAGGCGTAATGCTGGCCTTGCAGTCGCAATGTCCCCTATTGCGTGTGGTGCGCGGGGCGCAGGCGCCACAAGGCAATGCCCGATTCAAGCCCGTCAGCACCCTGGCCGAAGAGCCCGCAGTGCTGATCTACACCAGCGGCACCACCGGTAACCCCAAGGGTGCCCTGATTCCGCACCGCGCCCTGATCGGCAACTTGACCGGTTTTGTGTGCAGCCAGAACTGGTTTGGCTTTGATCCGGCAGCACCTGCCGTGGCTGATGGGGTATTACCCTCAGGCTCTGAGGCCGTGTTTTGGAGCCCGGCCGATTGGGCCTGGACGGGCGGGCTGATGGACGCGCTCTTACCCACGCTGTATTTCGGTCGCGAAATAGTGGCCTATGGCGGGCGCTTCGGCCCGGAAGTGGCTTTGCAACTGATGGCGCGCTGTGGTGTGACGCATACTTTTTTGTTCCCCACCGCGCTCAAAGCCATGATGAAAGCCGCGCCCGGCCAGCCGGGCCGCAGCGTGCGCCGGGCCTGGGGCTTGAAACTGCAGGCCATCATGAGCGCGGGCGAGGCGGTGGGCGACGCGGTGTTTGCCTATTGCAAAAAGCAGCTGGGCGTGACGGTGAACGAAATGTTTGGCCAGACCGAGATCAATTACATCGTGGGTAATTGCGCGCGCCTGTGGCCGCCCAAGCCGGGCAGTATGGGCATGGGCTATCCGGGGCACCGGGTGGCAGTGATTGACGAGGCAGGCCGCGAATGCCCGGTGGGCGAACCCGGCGACGTGGCGCTGCACCGCCTGGATGTGCACGGCACGCCGGACCCGATTTTCTTTTTGGGGTACTGGAAAAACCCGCAAGCCACCCAAAGCAAATACACCGGCGACTGGTGCCGCACCGGCGACCTGGCGGTACGCGATGCGCAAGGCTATTTGTGGTACCAGGGGCGCAGCGACGATGTGTTCAAGTCCGCGGGTTACCGCATAGGGCCTGGCGAGATTGAAAACTGCCTGGTCAAGCACGCTGCGGTAGCAAATGCCGCCGTGGTGCCCAAGCCCGATGCGGACCGGGGCGCGCTGGTCAAGGCTTATGTCGTGATCGCGCCAGAATACCTAGCGGCGCACGCGGCGCAGGCGAAAAAGCCCGCCGCTTTTGAAGCGGATTTAACGCGCCAACTGCAAGGGCATGTGCGGGGGCTACTGGCACCCTATGAATACCCCAAAGAAATCGAATTTGTTGAGGCCTTACCTATGACGACCACCGGCAAAGTACAGCGCCGCGTGCTGCGCTTGCAAGAAGAAGCCCGCGCCACAATGGCAACTCGCGGCGCTTGAAGCCTCGTTAAACTGTTCGGTATGAAAACCATCCAACTCGGTCGTAGCGACCTGCAGGTTTCGCCCATTTGTCTGGGCACCATGACTTTTGGTGAACAGGTCGATGAACCCGGCACCCACCGCCTTTTAAGCCACGCTGTCGCACGAGGTGTAACCTTTTGGGACACCGCCGAAATGTATGCCGTACCGCCAAGGGCGGAAACTTTTCAAGTGACTGAGGGCTTTTTGGGCAACTGGATTGCCAAAAATCCAGGCGTGCGCCAGCAATTGATATTGGCGACTAAGGTGGCCGGCCCCTCGCGCGGTATGCCTTGGGTGCGCGGTGGTGCCATGGATGTGAGCGCCAAAGACATCATCGAAGCCTGCGAAGGCAGTTTGCGCCGCCTGCAAACCGATGTCATCGATCTCTACCAACTCCACTGGCCTACGCGCAACGTGCCCTTGTTTGGGCAAATGTATTTCGACCCCAGCAAAGACCGCGAAGTCACTTCCATGCAAACCCAACTGGAGGCCTTGGGCCAATTGGTCAAAGCTGGGAAAGTGCGCGCTATTGGGCTGTCCAATGAAACCCCCTATGGCGTGTGCGAGTTTGTGCGCTTGGCGCAGCAGCACGGCCTGCCGCGTGTCGCCACGGTGCAAAACGCCTACCATTTGCTCAACCGCACACACGAGAACGGCATGGACGAAGCCATGCACCATTTACAAGTAAGCTTGCTCGCGTATTCGCCGCTGGCCTTTGGCTTACTTAGCGGTAAGTACGATGCCTCTGGCATTACCGGCCCGAATGCCCCCAAAGACGGGCGTATCGCGATATTCGAATCGGTGCGTAAGCAACGCTGGGGCCGGCCCGAAGCCCTAGATGCCGCCCGTCGCTACAACGCCTTTGCGCGTGAAAACGGCATGAGCCCGGCGCAGATGGCGCTGGCTTTTTGCAATAGCAAGTGGCAGGTGGCCAGCACCATCATCGGCGTCACCACGCAAGCGCAGTTGGACGAAGATATTGACGCGTTTAACACCGTGCTGTCGCCCGACGTGCTCAAGGCGATTGACGCTATCCGCCAAGAGTTGCGCGACCCGGCGCAATAAGCCCACGCGACAAACGAGGCAACTACCGTGGCAAAAAAAGAGCGGGTGAGTGAAACCCCGGCCACGCAATTTCTGAAAAGTGCCAAGGTCGATTTCAGCGAACACCCCTATGACTATCTGGATCACGGCGGCGCGCAGCACAGCGCCCAGGTGCTGGGGTGGGATCCGTTTCATGTGGTCAAAACCTTGATCATGCAAGACCAGGATGCCAAACCGCTGGTGGTGCTGATGCACGGCAACCGCAAGGTATCGACCAAAAACCTGGCGCGCCAGGTCGGCGCCAAATCGGTAGAGCCCTGCACGCCGGACACGGCCAACCGGCACAGCGGTTACCTGGTGGGCGGCACCTCGCCCTTTGCCACGCGCAAGGCCATGCCGGTGTATGTGGAAGAAACGATTTTGGGCTTGCCTAAAATTTTGATCAACGGCGGGCGGCGTGGCTACCTAGTGGGGCTGGACCCGCAACTTTGTGTGCACCTGCTCGGTGCTAAGGCGGTACAGTGCGCTCGGGAAGAATGAAGTACCGGTCCCTGACCAGCCCGCACGATCAAGGAGAACAAACGTGGAATCACTGAGCCCCTGGGTCCTTTTGGGCAATACTTTGCTCGCCACGTTGGCAGCCTATCTCATCGGCTCGTTATCGTTTGCAGTCATTGTGAGCCGCCTCATGGGCCTGAACGATCCACGCACCTATGGAAGCAAAAACCCAGGGGCGACCAATGTGTTGCGCTCGGGCAGTAAACCAGCAGCGGTGGTGACGCTCTTGTTAGATGCCGCAAAAGGCTGGCTGCCGGTGGCTGCGGTACAGCAATTGGGCGCACCCTATGGTCTGGACGCTGCGGCAATTGCGCTGGTGGGACTGGCAGCATTTTTAGGGCATGTATTCCCGGTGTTTTTCCGTTTTCAGGGCGGTAAAGGCGTAGCCACTGCGGCCGGTGTAGTTGTGGCCACTAATCCCTGGCTGGCGCTGGCGGTTGGGGCCAGTTGGCTCATCATCACTTATTTTTCTCGTTATGTGTCGTTGGCCTCGGTGGTAGCAGCGGTTTTTGCGCCGGTGTACTACTTGTTTGGTGACGGCGTGGCCTGGCGCGCGGACAACCGTATTGCGCTGGCCTTGGCCATCATGAGCGGCCTGTTGGTCTGGCGCCACGCGGCCAATTTGGCGCGCCTTATGAACGGGACCGAGTCGCGCTTAGGGACGAAGGCAAAAACCGGGGGCTAATTTTCAATCGCGGAAATTGTTGAAGCTCAGCGGAATATCGGTAATTTCTTTTTTCAGTAGCGCCATAGCCGCTTGCAAGTCGTCACGTTTAGCGCCAGTCACCCGCACCGAGTCACCCTGAATAGCAGCTTGTACTTTGAGTTTGCTGTCTTTAATCAGGCGTTGGATTTTTTTGCCCAATTCACTCTCAATGCCATTGCGCACTTTGATAACGCACTTGACTTTGTCGCCGCCCATTTTTTGCACATCGCCTTTGTCTAAAAAGCGCACATCAACATTGCGTTTGGTGAGCTTGTTGCGCAGCACGTCCTCGATCTGGTCGAGCTGAAATTCAGCATCGCCGATCAGGGTGATCTCTTTGTCCTTGATTTCAATCGCGGCGGCTGTGCCTTTGAAATCAAAACGGGTGCCGATTTCTTTGGCGGTGTTTTCCACGCCGTTTTTTACATCGACCAAATTAGCTTCGCAAACCGTATCAAACGAGGGCATTTTTTTAACTTCTCCAACAAAGCTGAAAGGGTAAGACGCTGCGCGCCGCGCCTCGCGGGTGCGACAATCCCGCCATGGTAGTCGAGAAAAATGTTCCTTTGCAGACACTCAACACGTTTCACATTGTGGCGCGGGCGCAGCAAATGCTGCGTATCCGCAGTGAAGACGATGTGGTCACGATGTTGCAAGACGAGGCGCTGGCCGCTTCCCTCAAGTTTGTGCTGGGCGGTGGCAGCAACCTGGTGTTGACGGGGGACGTCAAGCCGCTAGTGCTGAAGGTCGAAATTATGGGTCGCAGGCTACTGCGGGAAACACCTAAAGCTTTTGTGGTAGAAGCCGGGGCGGGTGAAAACTGGCACGACTTTGTGGCCTGGACCTTAGCGCAAGGGATGCCTGGCATGGAGAACATGGCCCTGATACCTGGCACTGTGGGCGCCGCGCCGGTGCAAAACATTGGCGCCTACGGGATTGAACTGCAAGACGTGTTTGATTCGCTAGACGCCATTGATTTGCAGACCGGCGAGGTCTTTAGCCTCGATGCGGCCCAATGCGCTTTCGGTTACCGCGATTCGATTTTTAAGCACACCAGCGCTGCGCCGGGCCTGGGACTCAGGGACAAGGCGTTGATTTTGCGCGTGCGTTTTGCCCTGCCCAAGGCCTGGAAGCCGATATTGGGCTATGCTGATATTGAAAAAATGCGCGCCCAGGAGGCTTGCGATCAACCTGACGCACAGCAGATGTTTGACTGGGTCTGCCGGATCCGCCGCAGCAAATTGCCAGATCCAGAATTGCTGGGCAATGCCGGCAGTTTTTTCAAAAACCCCACGGTCAGCGCCGAGCAATGCGCCGACATTATTGCGCGGGATCCGCGTGTAGTGCATTACCGACTCGCCGACGGGACCTTCAAGCTTGCCGCTGCCTGGCTGATTGATGCCTGCGGCTGGCGCGGTAAATCGGTGGGGCAGGCGGGCGTGTATGAAAAGCAGGCACTGGTGCTGGTCAATCGGGGCAGCGGCAGCCAGGGCGCTACTGGCGGGGAGGTCATGACCCTAGCCAAGGCGATTCAAACCAGTGTGTATGAGCGCTTTGGACTCCTGCTGGAAACAGAGCCGGTGGTGTTGTAGAGTTTTTGATGTAGTGCAAATGTTGTAAGCCGCGTGTGTTCAACAATGCGGCCAAGGCCTTTGCGGTGGTGTTTGAAATGTGGAGAAATTTTTGCCATGAAGCAGGTTTTGGTATTGGGTGGCTCCGGTTTTGTCGGCGGCCATGTATGCGAAAAATTGGTGCGCGCCGGTTACCGGGTGAGCGTTGCGACGCGCAAATCGGTACATGCCCGATGCGTGATGCATTTGCCGGGACTCACGGTTTTGGAATGCAATATCCACGATGAAGCGGCTCTGGCGCGCGCTATGACGGGCATGGATGCGGTCATCAACCTGGTCGCTATCCTTCACGGTAGCCCAGCAGCATTTGTCCATGTGCATCAGGACTTGCCAGGCAAGATAGCCCGCGCTTGCGCCGCAAAAGGCGTGCTGCACCTGGTGCATATCAGCGCGCTTGGTGTGAATTCCGAGCAGCCACAAGCTGCGCCTTCCAATTACCTGCGCAGTAAAGCGGCCGGTGAAGCGCTGCTGGTAGATACGTTAGGTTGGGGGAAGGGTGGAATAGGAAGCTGCGGCTTGACGGTACTGCGCCCGAGCGTGATTTTTGGTGCAGACGACAAATTCTTGAATGTGTTTGCGCGCTTGCAAGCGCTATTTCCGGTGATGCCCCTGGCTTGTGCCGACGCGCGTTTCCAGCCGCTTTGGGTGGAAGATGTGGCTAGCGCAGTGCTGGCCAGTCTGAAGCAAGGGCTGGAGCAGGCTCCGGCTGTGCGTGTGTATGAACTGGCCGGGCCGCAGGTGTACACATTGCGCCAGTTAGTGCAATTCGCAGCGCGCAGTAGCGGCATCAACCAAGGTCGTGGCCGACCGGTCATTGGACTGCCGCTGTGGATGGGCCGTATCCAGGCTTTTATGCTGGGTCTGATGCCCGGTGAGCCGGTGATGAGCCAGGACAATCTGGACTCGATGCAATTAGACAATGTAGCTGCTGGTGGGCTGCCCGGATTGGAGGCTTTAGGTATAAAAGCAAGTAGTCTTCAAGCCATAGGCCCGCAGTACTTGTTTGCAGAACCGGCGGCTCAGGGTTTACTGGGCTTGCGCAACCGCCACCGTTAGGACTGTGCGGGCTCGGGCGCCTCGGGAGCTTCGCTGCCCGGTTCAAGGTGTTGGCGGATCACGTTCTGCAAGCGGCCCATGTGCACTGGCTTAGTGACAAAGTCGTTCACGCCTGCAGCCAGGGCGTCTTTGTGCGCATCATTCATCACATCGGCTGTCAGCGCAATGATGGGAATTTTCGCTGCTGGATGTGCCAGTGCGCGGATGGCGCGCGTCGCTTCTATGCCGTTCATCACCGGCATGTGCAGATCCATCAACACCAAGTCAAAGCTTTGCTTTTGTATGCGGCTGATGGCGATACGGCCGTTCTCCGCGAAATAGGTCAGGTAGCCCATGCGCTTGAGCAGGATATCGACAAACTTGCGGTTGACCTCGTTATCCTCGACGACCAGGATGCGGTAAAGGCGTTCGGGTTTGGTCGGCGGGTCTAGCTTAAATACCTTAACTTGGCTGATGGGCTGGGGCGCTTGTGCCAGTTGCGCCCGCAAGCGCAAAGTAAAACAAGAGCCTATGTCCTTGGCACTGCTCACCTCGATCTGCCCACCCATCAGTTGCGCCAGAGACTGGGAAATTTCCAGACCCAGACCGGTGCCGCCATAGTCGTTGATGATGCCGTTATGCGCCTGGTTAAAGCGTTGAAATAAATTTTCCAGCGCGTCGCTGCTGATGCCGATGCCGCTGTCTTCCACGGAAAAGTCCAGGAATAGATAGTCTTTGTTATCTGATGTTGAAGGTACGCCTAGTTTGACCTTGATCTGGACTCCGCCCCGGCTGGTGAATTTGACAGCGTTATTGGATAGATTGAACAAAATCTGCTTCAGTCGCTTGGCATCCATCAGTAGCCACTGCGGCACGTCCGGGTGTACCTCGGTGGCGAAGTCCAGTTTTTTTTGCTCGGCCTGCGGGCGCATCACATCACTGATATCGCGAACCACTTGTCGCACATCCAAGGGGGCAAATTGCAGGCTTATTTTTCCCTCTTCCAAGGCTGACAAGTCCAGGATGTCGTTCAGCACATTAAGTAGATGGTTGGCCGATGCATTGGCGGTCTTGAGGTAGTCCGCCTGCATGCTGTCGAGTGGGGTGGTGCCTAACAAACTGAGCATCCCAAAAACCCCGTTAAAAGGCGTGCGCAGTTCATGACTCATATTGGCTAGAAAGCGACTCTTGCCCTGGCTTGCGGTTTCTGCTTTCAGTTGGGTCTCGCGGAAATATTCGGTCAATTTGAGCGACTTTTCTTCTGCCATTGCGCGTCGCCGGTTCTGCAATAACAAAGTGCCTACGGTAAGCAATGTCAGTAACAAACATAAGACAGAGAGCTGAAAAATATCGCTGGCGTTTTTGCGCAGACGCTCGTATTGGGTATCGGCTTGCTGCTTTTGGATTGCCTTGGCACTGGCTAATAGATTGGCTAAGGGTTGCGCCAAGCCCTGGGAAATACTGACAAGGCCCACTAAGTCTTTGCCGTCGCGGTTGGGGTCTTCCAGCCATTGCTTGGTTCGGGTTTGTAGCCGCTGCACGCGCTCTATTGTGAGGATGGATTCGGGGCGGCTCAGTAGGTGGTCAGCCCCTGCGCTGGCCTGTCTCGCCGAAAGCCGCGCCAGCACGGCGGTGCTATTTGCTTGTAACAGGGCGATTTCTGCCGCTACGTCGACTACTTGCTCGGGGTTTAAGGTCTCGCGTAAGCGCGTAAGGTCTGCGCCCAGCTCTTGGATGAGCGCTGCAACGGTTGGTTCTTGGTTTTCTTGAGCAGATAAAAGCCAACTGCGTTGCTGCCACTGAATATGAAAAAGCAGGGCCACCGCGACAAACAGACTGGCGCCCACCACCGCTAAGGCAATATTCAGCGCCCGCAGGCTTAAACGTGGCTCGGCCGCGGTTCCTTCGCGACCGTATTTAGCGCCTGGGCTTTTGTCAGCAGCCATCGCCAGCCTGTGCCCTAGTACTTGCCATTGCGCCACCCCCCGTGCAGGATCTTCCAGATGCTGAAAAACTATGTATTTTTATATTTATAAGCGTTTTAATAGTTTAATCGTCTTTGGTCAAGCCCATCATGCGGGTGCCCGGGTCTTGCGCAAGTAAGCCAGCCTGGCTGTAAATCCCCAGCTTTTCCCGCGTGTCGGCAATATCCAGATTGCGCATGGTGAGTTGCCCGATCCGGTCCGCCGGTGAGAACATGGAGGCACCTTTCTCCATGGTCAGACGCTCAGGGTGGTAGGTGAGGTTGGGCGATTCGGTGTTGAGAATCGAGTAATCATTGCCCCGGCGCAATTGCAGCGTCACCTCGCCCGTCACAGCGCGGGCTACCCAGCGCTGCGCCGCTTCGCGCAGCATGATGGCTTGCGGGTCAAACCAGCGCCCTTGGTAAAGCAGGCGGCCAAGTTTGCGCCCGTTCTCGCGGTATTGCTCGATCGTGTCTTCGTTGTGGATGCCGGTGACTAGGCGCTCGTACGCGGTAAACAACAAGGCTAGGCCAGGGGCTTCGTAAATGCCGCGGCTTTTCGCCTCGATGATGCGGTTCTCGATCTGGTCGCTCATGCCCAGGCCGTGGCGCCCGCCGATGCGGTTGGCTTCCAGGATCAGGCTGACCAGATCTGGGTATTGCACGCCATTGAGCGCGACTGGTCGGCCCTCGTCAAAGCGCACCCGCACGTCTTCGCGCGCGATGCTG
>CANJXV010000046.1 GCA_947478935.1 Comamonadaceae bacterium | reverse complement strand
CGAATTTGTGCTGCGCGCCTGGTGGGTGGTCACCTTTCCCGGTCTGGCGATTTTGATTACGGTGCTGGGTTTCAATTTGTTAGGCGACGGCTTACGCGACGCCCTAGACCCCAAACTTAAACGCTAATTTCATCCACGGCGCAAACCCACTATGCCCCTGCTCGACATCGCTGGCCTTCATGTGGACTTTCCCTCACACCAAGGGGTGCTGCACGCCGTGGACGACTTAGGTCTGCAATTAGAAGCCGGCGAGGTGCTAGGCATCGTGGGCGAATCGGGCTCGGGCAAAAGCGTTTCCATGATGGCTTTGATGGGCCTGATTGCTTTTCCCGGACAGGTGCGTGCGCAGCATTTGCGCTTTGCCGGACAAGACCTTTTGGCGGCCAGTGAGGCAACGCGCCGTAGCATCGTGGGCAAAGACATCGCCATGATTTTTCAAGACCCAATGACCAGCCTGAACCCTTGCTTTACGGTGGAATTTCAAATCACCGAAAGCTTGCGCCTGCACAAAGGACTGACGCGCAAGCAAGCCCGTGTGCGCGCTTGCGAATTGCTAGAGCAAGTGGGTATCGCAGACCCAGCCAAGCGGCTTTCGGCGTATCCGCACCAGCTCTCGGGCGGCATGAGCCAGCGGGTCATGATTGCCATGGCTATTGCCTGCCAACCCCGGCTGTTGATTGCTGACGAGCCGACCACTGCGCTGGATGTCACCGTGCAAGCGCAGATTCTGGACTTATTAGCCACTTTGCAAAAAGAGCATGGCATGGCCATGGTCTTGATCAGCCACAACATGGGTGTAGTCAGCGAAGTAGCGCAGCGCGTGGCCGTGATGTATGCAGGGCAAGTTGTGGAACTGCAAACTGCAGACCGCATATTTGAAGCGCCAGAGCATCCTTATACCCAAGCCCTGTTGCAAGCCATGCCCGAACGCAGCACCGGCCAGGCCCGTTTACATACGATTGCCGGCATGGTGCCCGGCATGCTGGATCGCCCGCCCGGTTGTCTGTTCGCGCCGCGCTGCAGCCGCGCGCAACCCGCTTGCGCCCATCCCTCCCCGGTGCATAAGACGCCGCAAATGCAAGTGCGCTGCCATTTTCCCGGTGGCGCTTTAGTATCGCAAATGGTATGAGCGCCATGCCATCACAAGACAAACTCGCAGCCGTGGTGCAAGCCCAAGGCCTGAGCCAGCGCTACCGCATTGGTCAAGGGCTGTTTCGTCCGGCGGCCATGCTGCACGCCGCGCAAAACCTGAGCTTTCACATCGAGGCCGGTCGCACCTTGGCGGTGGTGGGGGAATCGGGCTGTGGTAAATCTACGCTAGCGCGCATGGTGGCGCTGGCCGAGCCACCAGCGGGCGGTAGTCTGCTGCTAGGTGGAATGCAAGTGACCGGTGCGTCCGCCACGCAGCAAGCAGCTTTGCGCCAACGCGTGCAAATGGTGTTTCAAAATCCCTATGCCTCGCTCAATCCGCGCCAGCGCATAGGCCAAATACTGCAAGGCCCCTTGCAAATCAATACCGACTTGAATCCGCAGGCGCAGCGCGCGCAGGCCGCGCAAATGTTAGAGCGTGTAGGTTTGCGGCCCGAACATATTGATCGCTATCCGCATATGTTTTCGGGCGGGCAGCGCCAGCGTATCGCCATTGCGCGCGCGCTGATGCTCAGCCCGGCGCTGCTGGTGGCAGACGAGCCGGTATCCGCACTGGACGTCTCTATCCAGGCCCAAATTCTCAACCTACTGGCCGACTTGCAAGCCTCGCTAGGCCTAGCCTATTTGTTCATCTCGCACGACTTAGGCGTGGTGCGCCACATCGCGCACGAGGTGCTGGTGATGTACCTGGGCCACACCATGGAGCAAGGGGAAAAAAACAGTATTTTCGAGCGGCCTTTGCACCCGTACACGCGGGCGCTTTTGGGCTCCACGCCCACGCTGCGCCGTGGCCTGCCCGGCGCCAAGCGCACGGTTTTACAAGGCGAATTGCCTTCGCCCCTATACCCACCTAGCGGTTGCGTTTTTTCCACCCGCTGCCCGCATGCCACCCCCCGTTGTCACCAAGAACGCCCCCTTTTAAAAGCATTCCATGGTAGGCTGATCGCCTGCCACGAAGCCGCCGCTCTGGCGGATGCTGCAGCAGTTGACGTCACCGGCACCCATTAACCCAAGGAGTTATTTACGATGCGAAGCTCTACATCCCATAAGCCCAACAAGCGCACTGCGCCTTGGGCCGCGCTAGGCGCATTGGCCGCCAGCGCGCTGATCGCAGCCTCCGGCGCTTCAGCCAAAACCTTGGTGTATTGCTCTGAAGGCAGCCCGGAGAATTTTTATCCCGGCATCAACACCACGGGCACTTCATTTGACGTCAGCGAACAAATTTATGATGGCCTGGTCGGCTTTGAGCGCGGCGGCACCTCCGTCGTCCCGGCGCTGGCCGAAAAATGGACGGTGTCTAAAGACGGTTTGGAATACGTTTTCCAATTGCGCAAAGGCGTGAAATGGCATAGCAATAAAAACTTCCAATCTACCCGCGACTTCAACGCCGACGACATCATTTTCATGATCGATCGTCAATGGAAAGAAAGCCACCCCTACTTCAAAGTCACCAGCCCTAACCATTCTTACTTC
Organism: Comamonadaceae bacterium; assembly: GCA_947478935.1. Taxonomy (GTDB): domain Bacteria; phylum Pseudomonadota; class Gammaproteobacteria; order Burkholderiales; family Burkholderiaceae_C; genus Allorhodoferax. The sequence continues at coordinate 10,135 of CANJXV010000046.1, read as the reverse complement.
GGCGACATGGGCATGCCCAAACTGCTCAAGTCGGTGGACAAGGTCGATGACTACACCGTCAAGATCGTGTTGAACCGCCCGGAAGCGCCTTTCCTGGCCGACCTGGCCATGCAATGGGCGGGCGTGCAATCCAAAGAATATGCCGATGCCATGCTTAAGGCCGGCACACCTGAAAAAATCGACCAAGAACCGATCGGCACTGGCCCCTTCTACTTGGTGCAATACCAAAAAGACGCCATCATTCGTTTCAAAGCCCATCCCACCTACTGGGCCGGTAAAGCCAAGATTGACGACTTGATTTTCTCCATCACGCCAGACGCCTCGGTGCGCTGGGCCAAGGTGCAAAAAGCCGAATGCCATGTCATGCCCTACCCCAACCCGGCCGACCTGGACAGCATCCGTAAAGACGCCAATGTGCAAGTGCTGGAGCAAGCGGGCCTCAACGTGGGCTACCTAGCCTACAACACTACCAAGAAGCCTTTTGACGATCTGCGTGTGCGCAAAGCCATCAATATGGCGATCGATAAAAACGCGATTATTTCGGCCGTGTACTTAAGTACCGGCGTGGCGGCAATCAACCCGATTCCGCCTAGCATGTGGTCGTATAACAAGGCCATCAAAGACGATCCTTTCAACCCCGCAGAAGCCAAAAAAATGCTGGCCGCCGCCGGTTACCCTAATGGCTTTAGCACCGACTTGTGGGCTATGCCAGTGCAGCGCCCCTACAACCCCAACGCCAAACGCATTGCCGAGTTGATGCAGGCGGACTTGGCAAAAATCGGCGTCACCGCCGAAATTAAGAGCTTTGAATGGGGCGAGTACCGCAAGCGCATGCAAGCCGGTGAGCATCAGATGGGCATGCTGGGCTGGACCGGCGACAACGGCGACCCGGACAACTTCCTGGACACGCTACTGGGCTGCGATTCGGCCAAAACCAATGGCTCTAATGTCGCCAAATTCTGCTACCAGCCTTATGAAGATATTGTGAGCAAAGCCAAAGTGGTCACCGGCGTGGCCGAACGCACCAAGCTCTATGAGCAAGCCCAGGTGATCTTTAAGGAGCAAGCGCCCTGGTTCACCATCGCCCACGCCGTGCAACTCAAACCGATCCGCAAAGAAGTGATTGACTTCAAACTCAGCCCCTTTGGACGCCACACGTTCTATGGGGTGGATATGCGCTAGGGACCGCGCCCTGTCGCAATGTGGCCGGGCTCGCTTGCTTTTCCGGTGACGAAGCACCGTCACAGCACCTATAACGCGCGACTGAGAGTGCGCGTGCTATTTAGACGCGAAGCTCTCGCAAGCACCAAGAAAAAAGCCATCCACCTTACGATGAATGGCTTTTTAAAATTGGCGGAGTGGACGTCAGTAGAATCGAGAGTGAAGAATTGTAGAAATAACTAATTTCCCCACATAGATACCAACATAGGGAAAAGTGTGACCTTCTGCTCCTGTCAGGGAATCACACCTACTTCCCAACGGCGTGCCGTAAATCACTTTGGCGTGTTGGGCCGCTAAACCGCACCCAATCCGCATACAAGCTAGACCTCTGCTCCGACCCCCTTGCCTCACTCCAATCCAAATCACCACCCAGCAGACCCCACCTACCCCCGGGGGCCCATTTTGGCCGGGTCATCGCCAGTCTGGGCTTATCACTGTTTGGTTGGCGCAATAAAAAATCTGGGGAACTGTGTCTAACGTTGGACATGGGGTAGGTTGAGGGTGTCATGCGGCTCAGATGGCCCCAGTACCCCCTTGCCGTTTCCGGCAGGAAGGCCCCCACCGTACCCCCATCCCCCGCTTTTCCAACTTGGTTCCATCCGCATACCCTACACAGAGATTTGGACGAACGATGCTGTGGTTTGGGAAATCAGGCCGCTCAATTTGGGGTGAGCAGTACATGCGGGCTAAGTCTCGTCAGCGAGTGTGTCCGTCCGGTCTTCCAGTGCTTGATAGTAGGCTTGCCTTAATTCAGCGTTTTGAGGGAGTTGAACTTTGGCCCAGATGTCTCCCGGCACCCCTTCTTCGCGCAGGATTAAGGCTAATGATCTCCATCAAACTGCAGATCAGATCTATGGTTACTGCTTTCTTTATATTTACGGTCATATCCACTGCTGGAAGTTCGACGGTTGCCCGCCATTAGACCGTTTACACAAAATTCAGTACACCCCCCAAACAAGTACAAAACAACAATAAATTGCACCTGTTTTTTTTGGATGGGGAAGATGGTGTTCCATCAATCTTTAAAGCGCGTTGCGCTTCGAACTTGAATCCGCCTTTTTTAATAAAGTGCTGGATTCGCAAAACCTCTCGCTTCAATGGTTTGTTGTACGGTTTTGGTCGGGTCGATAACGTCTAGTCCTGAAGTTACGCTGTTACCTTCCGTTGCACCAAGAGCTCCATTAGAGTCAACATCAAATTGCATGGTAGCTGAGCTCGAACAACTAACTGTTGGTGCATATGTGATTTTATTTGAAGCAGCACCAGAAGCAAAAGCCCATTCTGTGGCGGTACTTGTCAATTTGATGGCCTGATATTGGAAATTATCACCAGCTGTGTGTGAGTTACCTGGGCCTGCCCAATTACAAATCATTCCCTTAAGATTAGTTGATCCAGCAGATGTGTCAGTCATTGATCCCGAATATCCAAAAAAAGCCTTTGCACTTAGCTCTTCAGTCGTGCTATCTCTTTGAACAACCATTGCAAACATTCTGGACTTATCGTCACCTATACCTGCTTGCCATGCAAACTTATAGTTGCCAACCATGGTTGCAGGGTCGTAGGTTGCTGCCAACCTGTTGAAACCTGATCCAATTTGCGTCCAACCCTTGACGTTGCTAGTTTCAGTAATGGAGGGGTCTATTTCATTTGATGATGTTAAAGCAACGTAGTTAGCAAATGTGCTGGTAACATTATCACGATTGCCGGCAACACAAACATTCGTTGATCTGGCTGAAATTTGTGTCTCAGTAGAACTGACTTTAGCATATTTAAATGTACCGACAGTGGTTTGTACACCAGCGGCACTGCCATTGGCTTGTGTGCAAGAATCTCCTCCTGTCGTTGCGTAGGAAAGTCTGCCCGTATGGTTAGTTTCAGTACCGTCATGAATCATTTGAATTAGAATTTTTTGATTTTTTGAGCCCTTAGCTGCAACTGCAATAAAAGTATATGTGTAAACTCCTGATGCATTACTGACAGTTGCTGAGCTTACTGATCCGGTCGTTGCAGGTGGTAGCAGAGATTGGTACAGCGTATCCATATTTGTTGTGACGTCAACAGATGCACCTGAGGCAGGGAGTCCCCCAGCTGCAACTGCCAATGACCGAATACGTGCTGACAGAATCATCGATGCATTGGTGCGCTGCTTAATAGGCTCCGTCAGTGCATTTAATTGCGCTGCTGAACAAGGTTTTCCTGTAGTCTGATCACCATCTCGAGCTAACCACATACCTCCGTCACCACCCGGTAAGTTTCCATTTTGTCCAGCTCCAGAAGTCCAGTTATCGTGTGTTGCATAACTAATCTGAGGTCCAAAGCAATCAGCTTTGGTGTAGGTTTTAAAAAATGACTCAAACCTCAAGTTTGCGACTGTAGGAACTTTGGTCCCAGAGGCAATTTCAGCAATGTACGCTGACATGAGTTTTCCCTCTGGAATTTTCGTAGGCGCTGCTACAGCATGCTTCATAGGCAAAGCTGCTTGTAAAGAGCGAATAAATTTTTGACTATCTCTTTGTATTAGCGATGCTGTCAAAGTATCAAGCCATTCGGAAAACTGCCTGAAAGGGGGAATTACAACTGATGCAGACATAGTTGTAGAGCTTGATTCAACAACTGACGTGGGAGAGCTTCCAGAAACCCCCTCGGGGAAGCTTGCAGTTAACGAAGTCGCCGCCGGTGTTGTGCTACTGGTACTACTGCTATCGCTACCGCCACCACCGCCGCATGAAATAATAAAAAATAAAACTGCGATCAAGGAAATTAATTTAATTGGTCTTTGCATGATTTGCTCCTTAAATTGACATTGATGAACTTGGTCAAGATCTCTAGGGAACTTCAGGTCGAGGCTTCGGAATTACTGGAAACGGCTGAGCTATGAGCGGTTGGCATGGCATTGGTTTTATTTCACAATACGAAATATAATCTCTACATGCAACCGATATACAACCTAGAAAAAACGCTAGTTACGGCCCTAGGCCGCCTAGTATGCGCCCGGTGCACGGCAAAGTCAAAACGGACTGGTCAGCAGTGTGGCCGACCGGCTTTGAAGGTGAGCAAAACCCAGAAGTGCCAGTTCCACGGTGGTCGGGGCAATTCTGGACCTAAAACGCCTGAAGGTAAAGCCCGGGCTATCGCTGCACACACCAAGACGGGTGACTGTTCCCAAGTCGCACGTGATGCGCATGCTAGGGCGGCCGCCCGACTCCTTCAACTCGAGGACTCCATGCACCTGCTGGGGATGACCACTGCCACGCGAACCCGGGGGCGCAAGCCGAACTGCTACGTGCCGGTCAAGGACTTGGCCGGGGTTGCCCAGTTGATGATTGACGACGTTTTGCACCGGGTAGAGGGCCCTGTCGCTGGCTGAAAAATATTGAACGGCGTTCCCCAAGGACCGACGGGTGTCGGTCAAAGCCTAATCATCAGCATTTAAATCAACCCCAGTCCCAAGGAATCCGTCGGTCGCCCTCCGCCATCGCGTCGTTGGGGGTGGCAAACCATTTATTTTTCACGGGCGATTGGTCGACAAGCAAGTACCAATAACCGCTGGTCGCTTTGTTGACGGTCATCGAGCCACCCCGTCTCATGCAATGAAAGCCCCCCTTTTTTGTTTCTCGCCATCCTTGAGGCCGGGGTCGATGGCGCGCTAGCAACCCGGGTTCACCGTCAATGACCGCCCTTTCCATAACAGTTTGAGCCTTCTCAGGGCTCTTGAACTTCTCCACCGTAAAGCAGTTGTTGTGCACACCCGACCACCAACCATCGCGCTCGAAGACAGTCATCAAGTCGCCTGTTTCAAGTTCGTGAACAAAACTACCATTCCTTGTCTCATGCCAATCAATCATAAAAATTCTCCAGAAAAAGTAAAAAAATGCCGGTGAGAGGGGCCTACGAAAACTACAAAAACTGTGGACGGCCCCGGATTGGGGGTTTTCGTAGTTTTTGTAGGCAGAGTGGCGGGGGCTTTTTGTTTTTTCATGCATGCCACCGTTCACAGCAAAGCCGGGTGGACTACAAAGCGTTCACTGGTTCTGCCTCGGCCCTGTTCATCCGTAGACCGGACGATTTCGCGGCGCAGCCAGCCGTAGTCAACCAGCAAGTCAGCCGCTTTTCGTACGGCTTCTGTATCACCCAAGCCAGCCCAACCTTTTTGCACTATCTGCCGGAGCGTGAAGCTGGGGAAGGAAAGCGCGTCTGGCCCACCCTGCGCTTTCGCCTTTAACTTATTCAGCAGTGTCGCTGCATTTGTTGTTTCAGGAGCCACAGCAGCCGCGTAAAGTCTGTTTGCATGGGTGCGCAGGTACTGGCCCCAAGCTAATGCCCGTAGAAGTTCACGCTCACGTATTTCTCCACCGCCATCTGGGGTATCCACCAATGCGAATATCAACGCCAGTGCCGGAATTAGCTTTCTGTACTTAGCTAGGTGCGACACCATTGCCGGGTGGAGGGCATCGCCTCGTAGTTCGTTCTCAAACGGGACTAACCAATCAACGAAGATTGTTTGCGCTGCTGGGCTAAATCGCCAGACTTTCGGCTCCGTTTCGCTTGTCGGTTGCAATACCGCGAGCCGTTGAAAAACCTGCCAAGCCAGTTCTTTGGCCGCTGAATTGGGCCATTCATCAACGTGAATGTAGTTGCCAGTATGGTCAGGCCAAACGGCCAAGCCAAACCGTTGTAACAGGCCATCGTCGCCACTGCCGCCCGATACGGCGCCACGAACGTATTCCTGAACCCTACCGGGCTGTATGCCACCAATCATCGCCAGACATACACGAGAAATGTGGACCGTACCGCGCATGATGCGATCAAACGTGTAGCCCTGATTGCCGTCGTAGCTTTGGAGGTAAAAGGCTCTGGAGCCCTCTTGTCCTTGCTTATCAAGCGACGTTAGCAGTCCGTACAACTCATCACGGTATGACAGCGTGCCCCACGGGTTTTGCTGCATTAACTCACCCAGCTTTTCCACAGTCGCATCATTGACTATGTATCGTCTTAACAGTGGCTCCTCAGGCACGGCGGTGGGATTGAGAAATAGCCGGGCTGCGGTTGGATTGCTGGCAGCAGATTTCTTCGCTTTTTTTTCGTTCTCGGCGTCCTGAAAATCTGCCAACTTGCGGTCGATTTCCCACTTACCATGCGCTAGCTCAAAATCCCCATATGCGGTCGCCTGAAGTGCCCCCATAGGTTTAAGAACCTCGCTCAATGCCGGGCTTTTTTTAACACCCGGACGACCAACTGTCATTCCCCAAAGATTGGGTACAACCTGCCAGTCATCGCGCATCTTTGGCTGAACCACTGCACGCGCACCGATGAGACTAGATAAGGCAACCAATGCGCCTACTGCGGGGAAGTCGGCGGGACACTGCATACGATGTGCAATGTCCATGACCCACTCACCGATGGCGACAGGCAGTAAGTCTTCTGCAAATGGGGCAACTGGCGGCAGTCCGCTTGGCAGTGGTATCGGCTGGCTCCATAAATTCGGATTAGTGGCGTCCACCCTACCTACAGAAACTACAGAAACCCCCGCAGGACGGGGTCCGTCCAACAAAGTTCGGACATCACGCCATCCCTTTTCTGCGCATGAGTCATGCATGCACTTGAAACCCAACTCACCCGACGGTTTACGAAAAATTGCCGACTCCCCATTTACGTGTTCAGGGTTGAATGGGCACGCAGCCAGCTTGAAGCGTTCTCTCCCTTCATGTTGGTCTAGCTTGAACTCAAGGGAATGGCGACTGAGGAAGTCATCCAAATTAAAGGCTCCCAGCAGATGCGGTAGCACTCCGGAGTTGGGAGCAGGCGGTCGAATCGCAACCTGCATGGAACCCACTAATTCCCGTAACTGGTTCTCAGCTACAGGTATCCAGTTGGAAAACCGAATTACTTGCGACAAGCGCCAAGGTGATGCGGGCGTATGGTCTCCCTTGTTCGCAACAGTGCCATACAACTTAATGATGCGAGCGGCGTTGCTGACGGTCCTGTCTACCTTCACGTCTGCCGTGTCAAATTTACTGCCCAGCGATTTCAATGCATTGGCCACAAGGTCTCTCGACACATCGTCGTTGGGGAGGTCAATTGCGTACAGCAAGTGAAAGCCATTTCCGGACATCGCAATCGCCGGTGTCGGCCAGCCCAGCCCCTTCAGATAACGCGATACATCCTCGGCAACCCGTCTCGCGGCCACAACCTGCGTATTGCTTGCACTTACTCCCGAAGGACGCACTGGGTCGAGGTCGACAAGCATCCAACGCCGCCTTGTTATCTGCTTATCTGTAGTGGTCTGTGGAACAAACGCCTCTACGCGGTTGTAATGCCGCGCAATCAATTGCGGTTCAACTGGATTCAGTGTGATGTAGACGGCTGCACCGTTGCTGCTAAGTCGGTGGGCTTCTTCAGCTAGCTGGGGCCAGTGGTCCGAGTCGAAGTAGCCCGAATCGATTCGCTTTTTGCTGCCCTTGTACAACGCTCGAAGTTCGACCACATCTTCCGTACGGAGCATCAATTTCAGCGCACTCAGTATGGCCTTCTTGTCCGCTTGGGGAACCGGCACTCCCAAGTCATCAATTGATGCGGAGACATCTGAATAATAGTCAGTCGCGGCGTCAATAACGTTTTCGTTGGAGTAGGTCATCACTTACCCCCCATCAAGTAGCTGCGAACCTCGCCACAGCGCCATGCGGTGGTGTTTGGCCCCAATTTATGGGGAGCCGGAAAACGGCCCGCCTTGACCATCCGCCAAAGCGTGGAACGGCTTACGGGCAGTAGCTTGGGGCAGCTAGGGTCACGGGTGTCGCCTACAAGTTGGCGTTCCCGCAGGTATGCGGAGTCGGGGGTCTGGTCAAACCAGTTGGGCGGTATGGGATAGGACATCTTGGGGCCTCGTTAATCAAGATGGTCCAATAATCACCCACGCCACATCCCCATCTAGCCCAATTCACGTACGCTGCGCGCGCACTACGCGGAAAAGATACGCTCTCTGCGCGCACACTACGCGCTGACTACGGCTTAGCCTGCTGCGTCTTCCTAAAAGCGGTTATTTCACGCAAAATTTTGTCGTACCCCCACCCCGGCACAATGCGGTCTTTTTCAGCAAGCTTGGCGGCAAACTTACCGGACCTGCAATGGTGTAGTTGATGGCTCAACCACTCAGTTAGCAACGCTCTTTTTTCTTCGGCTGTCTCCTTGGCTTTTTCGTTACTGGCGTTTGCATTCGCTTTCGCACGAATACGCACCCAGTGTTGCTCACCAAGCACCGCGTTAGTCGCATCTGCCAATTGCTCGTCTCTCTGCTCCGCAGTGATAACACCGCGAACCAGCAACACGTTAAGCACCGCTAAGGCCCTTCTTTCAGCCTCCGAAAAATTCGCAAGCTCTGTTAACCCACTCTTTGAGACCTTTTTGTTCATAATGCCCTCTGCAATGCAACTACGTTCTGACTTGGCGCACTGGTGCTGTTCACGAACTTAGCCCAGTCAGCCATTAACTTAATGCGCCGATCAAACTGATCACCCCGCTCGTAAGCTTCAGTGGTCTTGTTACCGACTGCGTGCGCCAAAGCGCGTTCTCGTACATCGGACGGGTAGCCGGTTCGCTCCTGCGCCCAAGTCGCAAATGTTGCCCTGAACCCGTGCGGTGTCGCATCGACCTTCATACGCCGCATGGTTGCGGTTAATGTCATGTCTGATAGCGGCTCACCCTTGGTACTTGGAAAGACCAAATCCGTGCCGCCGAAGGTTGGAAGGCTTCTAAGCAGCTTTATGGCTGGAGCAGACAGAGGGATCCTGTGTTCACGCCCAGCCTTCATCCTTTGCGCCGGGATCCGCCATACCGCGTTCTGAAGGTCAATCTCAGACCAAAGCGCACCCCGCGCCTCGCCGGATCGACAAGCGGTATAGATCAGGAACTCCAAGCATCTAGCGCCTCCACCCTCAGCCGCTACTAGCCGGGGAATGAACTCATGCATCAGGTCATAAGGCAGCGCCTTGTGGGACGTTGTCTTGCTTACTTTGGAGGGTTTCGGCAACACTTGGTCGAGATTGCCGCGCCAAGTTGCCGGGTTATCCCCGCTGCGGTAGCCCCGCACAGTTGCCCATGCCAGCACAAGTTCTATCCGGTTTCTTAGCCGGGACATGGTTTCTGTCTTTGTAGTCCAGTGCGGCTCTATGGCTTGCAGCACCTGTGTTTTCCCCACATCCCGGACATGGAGGGAGCCAAATACAGGGTCGGCGTAGGTTTCAATGGTGTTTACCCACTGCTGCGCATGTTTGGCGCTCTTCCAAGAGGCCCGGTGGCTTTCAATGTAAGCACTGGCACAGCGTTCAAACGTCCACTCAACGATTGCGCCCTTTGCCCTGCGCTCAGCAATGGGGTTTGCTCCGCTGCGGATGCTGTCCTTCGCCTCTCTGGCGCGTTCATGCGCCTTTGCGAGGGTTATCTCCGGGTAGCTACCAAGACCAATGTCGCAACGTCTGGAACCGATCATGGTGCGCAGGATCCACGATCGTGAACCACCAGTGCTGACACTCAAACCCAACCCTGCGACAGTGCCGACCATATGCAGACCGGGCTTGCTTATCTTGCTGACCTCCAACGCTTTAAACACACGGGCAACTTTCGGCATTTTCTATTTCCCCACATAAGAACCAACATCATTGAATGCGATTGGATGATACGGGAAAATACAGACGAAGTCGAATCCCAGAGGGAGAGGATCGATTCTTTGTGGGGATTGAGACAAAAAAATACCCCGTGAACGGGGTACTTGGCGGAGTGGACGGGACTCGAACCCGCGACCCCCGGCGTGACAGGCCGGTATTCTAACCAACTGAACTACCACTCCTGGTAGCGATAGCGTTGCCGCTATCTACTTTTGCTTTCATCATCTTGCGATGAATCTGGCGACCCCACGGGG
>CANJXV010000045.1 GCA_947478935.1 Comamonadaceae bacterium | reverse complement strand
GCCAGACCGATCAGGCGCATGCAATGGTGGATACGTCCGGGGCCAAGCCGGCCTTGGGCGATCTCAAAACCGCGTCCTTCACCCAGCAGAATATTGCTGGCGGGCACCCGCACGTTTTCAAACAGGACTTCCATGTGGCCATGGGGTGCGTCGTCATAGCCAAACACCGTGAGGGGCCGCACCCGGGTAATGCCTTTGGTGTCGGAAGGCACCAGCACCATGCTTTGCTGCGAGTGGCGGGGCGCGTGCGGATCGGTTTTACCCATCACGATGTAGATGGCACAGCGCGGGTCGCCAGCGCCGGACGTCCACCACTTGCGGCCGTTGATGACATAGTCGTCGCCATCGCGCTCGATGCGGGTGGCGATGTTGGTAGCGTCACTAGAGGCGACCTCGGGCTCGGTCATGGCAAAGGCGGAGCGGATTTTCCCTTCCAGCAAAGGCTTGAGCCAACGCGCCCGGTTGGCTTCGGATCCATAGCGCGCGATGGTTTCCATATTGCCGGTATCGGGCGCAGAGCAGTTGAAGACCTCGCTAGACCACATGACGCGGCCCATGAGTTCGGCCAAAGGGGCATATTCTTGGTTGGTCAGGCCCGCGCCGTGGTAACCGGACGCCTCCGCGCTGTCAACGGGCAGGAACAAGTTCCATAGGCCTTGGGCCTGGGCCTTAACTTTCAGCGATTCAATCAATTGCAAGGGAGTCCAACGCTTGCCCGCCGCTGTATTGGCGTCAATTTCCTGGTGGTACGCCCCCTCAGCCGGATAAATGTGCTCATCCATGAAGGCCATGAGTTTGGCTTGTAAGGCCTTGGTTTTGTCTGAATATTCGAAGTCCATGGTGTCTCCAGTGCGGGATGAAATAAATAAGTAGGAAGCTAGAGCGCGAAAGACTAGGCAGCGCTTGCGCATTGGTATTTTTCGGCAAAGGACCAAGCCAGCTTTGCCAGCGGCTTGGCACCAGCCGCTGAGCTGACTGCTTGCGCGCTGGAGGCGGTACCAGCCTCCACGCGCTTGGCAATACCTTGCAAAATAGCCGCTATGCGGAACATGTTGTAGGCCATGTAAAAGCACCAGTCCGCACGCAGCGCTTGCGCCTCGATGTGAGGCATGTGCGCACAGTACATGCGGATGTATTCGTCCTGGTCGGGAATGCCCAGCGCAGCGAAGTCCAAACCGGCGATACCCCGAAAGCTGCCTGGCGGGATATTCCAGGCCATGGCGTGGTAGCTAAAGTCAGCCAGCGGATGGCCTAGGGTAGACAGTTCCCAATCCAGCACCGCCAGTATGCGCGGCTCGGTGGGGTGAAAAATAAGATTGTCCAGGCGGAAATCTCCGTGCACTACGCTGACCAGGGATTCGCTTTTTGCGACAGCCGGAATATGCTGCGGCAGCCACGCGATCAGCTTGTCCATCTCTTGAATCGGCTGAGTGATGGAGGCTTGGTATTGCTTGCTCCAGCGCCCGATTTGGCGCTCAAAATAATTGCCCGGCTTGCCGTAGCTGCTCAGCCCCTGTGCGGTGACATTGACGCGGTGCAATGCAGCGATTACGCGGTTCATTTCTGCGTAAATGGATCCGCGCTCTTCCCTAGACATGTCAGGCAGCGATTGATCCCAGAGGATGCGGCCTTCCACAAAGTCCATGATGTAAAACGCCCGGCCTATTACCGACTCGTCTTCGCACAGACAGTACATCGTTGGCACCGGCACATCGGTCCCGGCCAGACCGCGCATGACCGCGAACTCACGTTCAATGGCATGGGCCGATGGCAGCAACTTAGCGACAGGCCCGGGCTTGGCTCGCATCACATAGCTGCGGCTGGGGGTTTGCAACTTATAGGTCGGATTACTTTGACCCCCTTTAAAGGATGAAGCGGTTAAAGGGCCCTCAAACCCAGGTAGATTTACTTGCAGCCAGTGGGTCAGGGCGGCAGTATCAAAGCTGTGCTTGTCCGCAACGGGCTGCGTGCCTACGAAGTGGTCAAAGTCAGTCATGGTTCGGTTTCTTTGGTTGGTAGTGGTAGTGCGGTGTCCAACTCACAAATCGGCTTCTGCAATACGCATGAGCGCTTCCCGGTCTCGGATGACCAGACCGCCCGGCTCAATGCGAATGAAGTTGTCGCGTTCCATCGATTTGAGCTCTTGATTGACGCGCTGGCGCGAGGCGCCCAAAAGTTGCGCTAATTCTTCCTGGGCCAATTGCAGGCCGATACGCGTCTCGCTGCCGTCGCTCAGCGAGGGGATGCCATAGCTACGCACAAGATGAAGCAATTGTTTGGCTAAGCGGGCGCGCAAGGGCAGAGTGTTTAAGTCTTCCACCAAGCCGTACAGCTGGCGGATACGCCTGGCGTGCAGTCGCAATAGCGCTTCGTACAACTCGACATGCGTGGACAGGATTTTTTTGAAGTCGGATTTGGCAACGCACAAAGTCGTGGTGTCGCCATGGGCATAGGCGTCGTGGGTACGGCGGTCGCCATCGAAAATCGCGACATCGCCAAACCAGATGCCCGGCTCCACATAGGTCAGGGTAATTTGCTTGCCGGAGATGGAAGTGGAGCTGACGCGCACCGCGCCTTTGGCGCAGGCCAACCATTCTTCCGGTGGTTCGCCACGGGCCGCTAGTAGTTCGCCGTCGCGGTAGCGGCGCACATAGGCGTAGCGCAGAATGTCGTGTTTGAGCGAGGGAGAGAGCGCCGAAAACCAGCGCCCGGAATTGATAGCGTTGCGCTCTTCAACAGTGAGAATGGGTTCGTCCATGGCAAGACACTAACGTAAGCGGAGGACAAGGTACATAACCGCATTGTCGCCCCTGCACAGCGATGGAAAAAGTAGTTTTGTCGCCTGCGTGTCTAAAGTGTCTTGGCCTGTCGACCTTGTGCCCCGTGCGAGGGCGCCAGCCAGCCTAAGCTTTTATGCCGCAGCCGCTTCTTTGCCGGCCAGTCGATCCAACTCGGCACACACATCGGCCATGCGGCCGGAAATGACCATGCGCCCGCCCGAGGCGCGGCTTTGACTGTCCACGACGCGCAAGACCCGCAAAGGTCGTTGGCTAACAGGCAACCGGCTGGTCGTCGTCAACGGCGCAGGCGCTTTGGCGGGTTGGCGCAGTGGAACCACGTTGGATTGAAAGGGGGAAGCGCTTGTGGCGGGCCTTTGCTTTACCGGGGCGTGCCGACCTTGAAGCCAGTCTGCCAAGCGATACAAGGTGGCGCAGACGGTGGGAGTGCTGATGAGGGTGCGCATGGTGTGCTTTCAAACGACAGGTATTTACATCAAGATAGTGTTGCGGATGAGGCCAACTGCTAGGCCTTCGATCTCAAAAGGTTCGCCTGGCTCGACCACGATGGTTTGGAAATCCGGGTTTTCGGGGTGCAATTCGATTAGGTGCTTGTTGCGGCGAAAGCGCTTGACAGTGACCTCCTCACCGATACGAGCCACGATGATTTGGCCGTTTTTCGCTTCTTTGGTGGATTGGACGGCCAGCAAATCGCCATCCATGATGCCCGCATCGCGCATGGACATGCCACGTACTTTCAGCAGGTAATCAGGTTGCCTTTGGAACAAGCTGTTTTCAACGTAATACGTCTGGTCCACGTGTTCCTGCGCCAGTATGGGCGCGCCCGCGGCCACGCGGCCGATCAGGGGCAAGCACAATTGGGCCAAGCCGGGCATGGAGAGTGAGAATTGTTTGGAGCGGGTGTTTTGAATGTCGCGCAGGGACTGACCGCGTAAGCGGATGCCGCGTGAGGTGCCGCTGACCAGCTCTATCATGCCTTTGCGGGCCAGAGCCTGCAGATGCTCTTCGGCCGCATTGGCAGACTTAAAGCCCAGCTCGGTGGCGATTTCGGCGCGGGTGGGCGGTGCGCCGGTTTGTGCAATCGCGTTTTCGATGAGCGTGAGAATCTGCTGTTGGCGGGCAGTGAGTTTGGGGGCTTCTAGCATACGGACTCCTTAAAGGTGGTCTGGACAGGCTGGGTTTGCAAACAGACTGTGAAATTACACAGTAGCTGTATTTTTATCCAGTTTTTATTTTTTTGCAAGGGTTTTTTTGCTATGGCTGATTCCATCGTCTTTTTGGGCACCGGCGGTACGATTGCTGGGAGCGCGTCCAGCCCCCAGGACAACCTGTCGTACACCTCGGGCCGGGTGGCGCTGGGCGATTTACTAGCCGCTTTGCCCGGCTTACCAGAGCGTTTGGGCGGGCACGCCATGCTGCACGAACAAGTGTTTCAGGAAGATAGCAAGGACCTGAACCCTAGCCATTGGCACATCTTGGCCGCGCGCGTGGCGCACCATTTGGGTAGTCCCTCGGTGCGGGGCATGGTTATCACGCATGGCACGGATACGCTGGAGGAAACCGCGTTTTATCTGGCCCGCACGCTGCCCGTGCCGCTGCTTGCATGCAAACCGGTCGTGATGACCTGCGCCATGCGCCCGGCCACGTCGCTATCGCCGGACGGCCCGCAAAACCTGCGCGACGCCACGGTGGTCGCTGCAGCACGGGGCGCGCATGGCGTGATGCTGGTCTGTCAGGGCCAGGTGTTCGATGGCGCGCAGGTGCAAAAAATTCACCCTTACGAGCTCAACCCGTTTGACGCGGGGGACTACGGCTTGGTAGGTGTGGTGGAGGAGACGCAGCTTCGATTATTTGGCGGTTGGCCCCGGCCCGTTCCAGACCGGACCGTCAAAACTTTGTCTGGTAGGCCATCTCCAGGCCAGGCGTTTCCCAGGGTGGAAATCGTTTTCAACCATAACGGCGCAGATGGCGCTATCGTGCGGGCGCTGTGCGCGCTCCCTTCGCCAGGCGATGCGCAGTTGCTGGGCATTGTTTTGGCAGGCACTGGTAATGGCACGGTTCATCGGGGGTTGGAAGCGGCGCTACGCGAGGCCCAAAGCCTCGGGGTGACGGTGGTCCGCACTACGCGCTGCGCCCGTGGCCGCGTGCTACCCCGTGCCGATGGGCGCGGAGAAGAGTTTCCTATCCTGGAACTCAGCCCCGTAAAAGCGCGCATTGAGCTGATGCTGCAACTGGCTGAGCGTCATACCCTGAGCTAGTTGCCGCCATTGCGCAGCAAGCTTATAGCAAAAAATTCAATACAGGCTGCGAGCCACCCAGGACCTTGCCATCCGTTTTGAAAGGCGGGCCGCCGTGGCGCGCAGTGTTTTGGCCCGGCAAAAGGAATGACCTAGCCACCTGCCTTGAAGGGCGCACCGACCAGTCGCATCCCTGCTTTCAGGCCCTTTTTTACAAACCAGCCTTGGTTAACTTCAAGTACGAAGCGCACCGGCTTGGCCGAGCAATGCGATTGGGTGGTCTGCGGCTGCATGTCTTCCATGTTCACCACCGTTCCATCGTCAGCGACAAAGGCGGCAGTAAGTGGAATCAAGGTATTTTTCATCCAAAAACATTGCTGCTTGGGCTCAGGGAAGACAAACAGCATGCCCTCGTGCTGGGGCATCTCGGCACGGTGCATCAGGCCGGTAGCCTGCTGTGCCGGGGTGCTGGCAACTTGCACCTCAATTTGATGGAAACCGGCGCTGAGCTTGGTGCGCGGCAAGTCGGTTTGGGCGCGGTCTTGCGCAAAGAGATCGCCCAGTGCGGCCAGAAAAGTCGCGGTAATAAGCAAACGGAAAAAAAGGTTCATGGGGTGATTGTGCGCTAGCTTGCGCCTTTAGGGCGCCAAAAACCGGGGACGCCTTGCTTGTGGCGCTGGTGACCTGGGGCGTCAGCAAGGGCGCGCGTGCTTCTTGATAAATGACAGTATCGCGTAAAGGTTTGTGTCTAAAATTGCTCTGCCAAGTCAGAAAAAGTCTGTGAACCCTCCGGTAAACAGGTCTTGCAGGCGGTGACCAACCGCTTGATTCATTATCAAAGAGACTCATTTCATGTACCAGCACATCAAAATCCCCGCCCAAGGCCACAAAATCACCGTCAATGCCGATTTTTCTCTGAACGTTCCCGACGAGCCCATCATCCCCTACATCGAAGGTGACGGAACCGGATTGGACATTACACCGGTGATGCTCAAAGTGGTCGACGCTGCAGTCTCCAAGTCCTACGGCGGCAAGCGCAAAATCCATTGGATGGAGGTTTATGCCGGCGAAAAGTCCACCAACGTCTATGGCCCGGACGTGTGGCTGCCCGAAGAAACCCTGCACGCGATACGCGACTATGTGGTCTCCATCAAAGGCCCTCTGACCACCCCGGTAGGCGGCGGCATCCGCTCGCTGAACGTGGCCTTGCGCCAGGAGCTAGATTTGTACGTGTGCTTGCGCCCTATCCAGTACTTTGACGGCGTGCCCAGCCCGGTCAAAGAACCGCACAAGACCGATATGGTCATCTTCCGCGAGAACTCTGAAGATATTTACGCCGGCATCGAGTTTGAAGCCGAGTCCGACAAAGCCAAAAAGCTCATCAAGTTTCTGACCGAGGAAATGGGCGTCAAGAAAATCCGCTTCCCCAATACCTCCGGTATCGGCATTAAGCCCGTTTCGCGCGAAGGCACCGAGCGCCTAGTGCGCAAAGCAATCCAGTACGCCATTGATAATGACAAACCCAGCGTGACCATCGTCCACAAGGGCAACATCATGAAATTCACCGAGGGCGGGTTCCGCGACTGGGCTTACGGCTTGGCGCAAAAAGAATTCGGCGCCCAATTGATCGATGGCGGGCCTTGGTGCAAATTCAAAAACCCCAAGACGGGTCGCGAAATCACCGTCAAGGACAGCATCGCCGACGCGTTCTTGCAACAAATCTTGTTGCGTCCGGCCGAGTACAGCGTTATCGCCACCCTTAATCTCAATGGCGACTATGTGTCTGACGCCTTGGCAGCCCAGGTCGGCGGTATCGGCATTGCCCCTGGTGCCAACCTCAGCGACACCGTTGCCATGTTCGAGGCCACCCACGGCACGGCGCCCAAATATGCGGGCAAAGACTACGTAAATCCCGGCTCTGAGATTTTGTCGGCCGAAATGATGCTTCGCCATATGGGCTGGAAAGAAGCGGCTGATTTGATCATCAGCTCCATGAAGAAATCGATCCACAGCAAAAAAGTCACTTACGACTTTGCCCGCCTGATGGAGGGGGCGACTCAAGTTAGTTGCTCCGGCTTTGGGCAGGTCATGATCGACCATATGTGAACGCCTGCGGGTGCCTTGCCCGCTTCAGTAAGCTTGCTAAAACGCCTGCCGCGCACTCGCGCATCAGGCGTTTTTTCCTTGGCGGGCTTGATTCTGGCCTTTGGCGCTCCAATTACCCTTGGCACTGCGCTAGGATGTGTGCACCGATAAAATAGGACGATGGCGACTACCCCACCCAAACCCCCGAGGGAACTTCCCCGGCAGACACCCAAACGCGACGACGGCGGTGGCGCCATCGTGCTGGAGCGACTGCCGCAGAAAGTGCAGCCACCGTCCATGCACCAAGTGCTGATGCTCAATGACGATTTCACCCCTATGGAGTTCGTCGTGGGGGTTATCCAAGAATTTTTTTCCAAAGATTTGGCCACAGCGACCCAAATCATGCTCAAAATCCATATCGATGGAAGAGGAGTTTGCGGGGTTTATACCCGAGACGTGGCGGCCACCAAGGTGGACCAGGTTATGGATGCAGCCCAAAAGGCGGGGCATCCATTGCAGTGTGTTAGCGAGCCTGTGGGCTAAAAAGGCGATAGGACGTGGTGAGGGGTGGCGACCGCCAAAGCGGCCCACTGACGATGAACAAATGCATACGATGAAGGAACAGTCATGATCGCCCAGGAATTAGAAGTCAGTCTGCATATGGCCTTTGTAGAGGCCCGCCAGCAGCGGCACGAATTTATTACGGTGGAGCACTTGTTGCTGGCCCTGCTGGACAATCCCAGCGCCGCCGAAGTGTTGCGCGCATGCTCGGCCAATGTCGATGAGTTGCGTAAATCGCTCACCCATTTCATCAAAGACAACACGCCTCAAGTGGCGGGCGTTGACGAGGTGGATACCCAGCCTACGCTAGGCTTTCAGCGGGTGATCCAGCGCGCCATCATGCACGTGCAGTCCACCGGCAGCGGTAAAAAAGAGGTTATGGGCAGCAATGTGCTGGTAGCGATTTTTGGTGAAAAAGATTCCCACGCGGTCTATTACCTTCACCAGCAGGGTGTCACCCGTTTGGATGTGGTCAATTTCATTGCCCATGGCATCAAAAAGAGTGATCCACCCGAAGCCGCCAAAGGCAGCGAGAGTGGCCCCGAGACTGAAGAAGCCTCCAGCGAGAAAAATGAAAAATCTTCCCCCCTGGAGCAGTACACCCAGAATTTGAATCAACTGGCCAAAGACGGCAAGATCGATCCCTTGATCGGGCGCGAGTACGAAGTCGAGCGCGTGATCCAGATTTTGTGCCGCCGCCGCAAGAATAACCCGCTGCTCGTAGGTGAAGCCGGTGTCGGAAAAACTGCGATTGCCGAGGGCCTGGCCTGGCGTATCTCCCAAAAAGACGTGCCCGAAGTGCTGGCCGATGCAGTCGTGTATTCCCTTGACATGGGCGCACTGCTTGCAGGTACCAAATACCGGGGTGATTTTGAGCAACGCCTCAAGGGCGTTCTCAAGTCGCTGAAAGACCGTCCCAATGCAGTCCTCTTCATCGACGAAATTCATACCTTGATTGGTGCCGGTGCGGCCTCTGGAGGTACGCTAGATGCGTCCAATTTGCTCAAGCCTAGCCTGAGCTCGGGCCAGCTTAAGTGCATTGGGGCCACCACCTTCACTGAATATCGGGGTATTTTCGAAAAAGACGCCGCTTTGTCCCGACGTTTTCAAAAGGTCGATGTAGTCGAGCCGACGGTGGAGCAAACGGTGGAAATCCTCAAAGGTCTCAAGTCGCGCTTTGAGGAGCACCACAAAGTGAAATACGCGGTCGCAGCCTTGCAGGCCGCTGCAGAATTGAGCGCCAAATACATCAACGACCGACATTTGCCCGACAAAGCGATTGATGTGATTGACGAAGCCGGTGCCGCCCAGCAGATTCTGGCTCCTAGCAAGCGTAAAAAGACTATTTCCAAGACTGAAGTCGAGGAAATCGTAGCGAAAATTGCTCGGATTCCCCCGGCCAATGTCTCTAATGACGATCGCGGCAAACTTAAAACCCTGGACCGTGACCTCAAGAGCGTGGTCTTTGGGCAGGACAAGGCGCTTGATGTGCTGGCCTCAGCGGTCAAGATGGCGCGTTCCGGCTTGGGCCGTTCTGACAAGCCCATCGGCAGTTTTCTGTTCAGCGGTCCCACGGGCGTGGGCAAGACCGAGGCGGCCAAACAGTTGGCCTACATTATGGGCATCGAGTTGCTGCGCTTTGACATGAGCGAGTACATGGAGCGCCATGCGGTCAGCCGCTTGATTGGCGCCCCTCCGGGCTATGTAGGCTTTGACCAGGGCGGCCTGTTGACCGAGGCCGTCACCAAAAAACCGCATTGCGTACTCTTGCTGGACGAAATTGAGAAAGCCCATCCCGATATTTTCAATGTGCTGCTGCAAGTCATGGACCACGGTACCCTGACCGACAACAACGGGCGCAAGGCCGATTTCCGCAATGTGATTATCATCATGACTACCAATGCGGGTGCCGAAACCATGAACAAGGCCACTATCGGCTTTACCAACCCCCGCGAGGCGGGCGACGAGATGATTGACATCAAGCGCCTGTTTACGCCTGAGTTCCGCAACCGGCTCGATTCGATTGTGGGCTTTAAAGCCTTGGATGAAAACGTCATTCTGCGGGTGGTGGACAAGTTCTTGCTCCAGCTGGAAACCCAGCTGGCCGAAAAGAAAGTGGAAGTCACCTTTACCGATAAGTTGCGCAAGCACTTGGGCAAGAAGGGCTTCGACCCGCTTATGGGCGCGCGACCAATGCAACGCCTGATTCAGGACACCATCCGCCGCGCTTTGGCGGACGAACTGCTGTTCGGGCGCCTGACCGACGGTGGCCGGCTGACGGTGGACCTGGACGATAAAGACGATTCCAAAACCGAGGTGCTGCTGGATATCCAGCCTCTGCCCAAGCGGGAAGGCCGGTCTAAATCGGAAGAGGCGACCGCTACCTGAGGTAAACTCAGCAGGCTTTGCTGGGCGCCCTTGTTAAAAGCGGGTCTGGTGAAGTTAATCACAAACCGGTTCTATCAAGGTGTTCCTCCTGGGCGCTTGCCGCCTCAGGGGAAAAATCGAACCGGATTTAAGACCTAACCTTTGGAGTATTTATGTCAGTCACCATGCGTGAAATGCTAGAAGCGGGCGTCCATTTTGGACACCAAACCCGTTTTTGGAACCCCAAGATGGCCCCGTTTATCTTCGGCCACCGCAACAAAATCCACATCATCAACCTGGAAAAATCGCTGCCGATGTTCCAGGAGGCTAGCAAGTTTGTGCGCCAACTGTCGGCCAAACGTGGCACCATCTTGATGGTTGGCACCAAACGCCAGGCTCGCGACACTGTGGCTATGGAAGCCAAACGTGCAGGCATTCCTTTTGTGGACCAGCGCTGGTTGGGCGGCATGTTGACCAATTTCAAGACGGTGAAAACCTCGATCAAGCGCCTCAAGGACATGAAGATTGAGCAGGAAGCCGGTCTGGATGCGATGAGCAAAAAAGAGCAACTAATGTTCGCCCGCGAATTGGCCAAGCTAGAAAAAGACATCGGCGGAATTCAGGATATGGCGACTTTGCCTGACGCGATTTTTGTGATCGATGTGGGCTATCACAAGATCGCGATTGCTGAGGCGCGCAAACTGGGCATCCCGCTGATTGGTGTTGTGGACTCCAACCACTCGCCAGAAGGCATTGATTACGTGATCCCCGGCAACGATGATTCCTCCAAGGCCGTCACCTTGTACGCCCGCGGCATCGCCGATGCGGTGCTTGAAGGCCGCGCCAACGCGGTGGATGACCTGGTCAAGGCGGTGGTCGCCGAAGGGGAAGATGAATTTGTAGAGGTTGATGAGGCAGCTTAAGAACTCCCGCAACCCTTAAAAGGGGGCTTGCTAGCCCCTTTTTTTTAGCAAAGAAACCGATTAATTAGTTTACGGAGTAAAGAAATGGCAGCAATTACTGCAAGTATGGTCGCGGAACTGCGCGGCAAAACCGATGCCCCCATGATGGAATGTAAAAAAGCCCTAACCGAGGCCGAAGGTGACATGGTCAAGGCCGAGGAAATATTGCGCGTTAAATTGGGCAGCAAAGCCGGTAAAGCCGCTGCCCGCGTTACGGCTGAAGGCGTGGTTGCCATTGCCAGTGAATTAGCTGCGAGCGCGATGATCGAAGTCAATTGCGAAACCGATTTCGTGACTAAAAATGACAGTTTCTTGGCCCTGGTCAAAGGCGCTGCCCAGTTGGTAGCCCAGCATAATCCAGCGGACCTCGCAGCGCTTGGCGCTTTGCCATTTAGCCAGGACGGCTTTGGCCCGACACTGGAAGATGTTCGCAAAGGCTTGATCGGCAAGATCGGCGAGAACATGACTTTTCGCCGCTTCAAGCGTTTTGCATCAAGCACCAAAGTAGCTACCTACTTGCACGGTACCCGTATCGCGGTGGTAGTGGAATTCGACGGTGATGCCGTAGCCGCCAAAGATGTAGCCATGCATGTGGCTGCAATGAAGCCGGTGTCTTTGTCCAGCGCGGATGTGCCCGCTGAGTTGGTGGAACGCGAGCGTTCCGTCGCAGCTGCCAAGGCCGCCGAAGACGCGGCCGTGGCTACAGCGGCCGGCAAGCCGGTGCAATCGGTCGAAATTGTGACCAAACGTATTGAAGGCGGTGTGCAGAAATACCTCAAAGAGGTATCGCTGCTGAACCAGACCTTTGTAAAGAACGACAAGCAGACGGTGGAGCAAATGCTCAAGGCCTGCGCCACGACGGTCCATGGATTCACCTTGTATGTGGTGGGTGAGGGCATCGAAAAGCGGGTGGACGATTTCGCTGCCGAAGTGGCTGCGCAGGTTGCCGCCGCCAAACAAGGCGCCTAAACTTCGCCCAGCCGCCATGCCCGCGTTGGGCGTGCATGAAGTGGACGCATGGCGGCGTCAAGATACTTACTAACCTTCCGCACCCGGATGCCGATATGACCCAGAAAAAGCCCGCCTACAGTCGAATTTTGTTGAAACTGTCCGGCGAAGCCTTGATGGGCGATGACCAGTTTGGCATCAACCGCGACACCATAGTCCGGATGGTGGATGAAATAGCCGATGTCACCCGTCTGGGGGTTCAACTTGCCGTGGTGATTGGCGGGGGCAATATTTTCCGTGGGGTCGCCGGCGGGTCGGTGGGTATGGACCGCGCAACAGCCGACTACATGGGCATGCTGGCCACCGTTATGAATGCCTTGGCACTGGGCGACACCATGAATAAAGCCGGCCTGACGGCGCGTGTGATGTCCGCCATAGGTATTGAGCAAGTGGTTGAGCCCTACGTTCGGCCCAAAGCGCTGCAATACCTGGAGGAAGGGAAAGTAGTTATATTTGCAGCCGGTACCGGCAATCCGTTCTTTACCACCGATACCGCAGCTGCTTTGCGGGGCGCAGAGATCGGAGCGCAAATTGTGCTCAAAGCCACCAAGGTGGATGGTGTTTACGATGCGGACCCGAAAAAAGTGCCTACCGCCAAGCGTTACGCGAGCCTGACTTTTGACAGCGCCATGCAGCAAAATCTGGGCATCATGGATGCAGCTGCCTTTGCGCTGTGCCGCGACCAGAAATTGCCGATTAAAGTTTTTTCTATCTTCAAGCACGGCGCCCTCAAGCGCGTAGTAATGGG
>CANJXV010000044.1 GCA_947478935.1 Comamonadaceae bacterium | reverse complement strand
CTGACGCCTTAGTGGCCCTAGGCAAAGGAAAGACCACCGAAGCCCCGGTGAAAAGCCAATTCGGTTTCCACATCATCCGCTTAGATGACGTACGCGAAGCCAATATGCCTAAGTTCGATGATGTCAAACCTCAAATCTCGCAGCATCTCAGCCAACAAAGCCTGGCCAAGTACCAGGAAGAACTGCGCAGTAAAGCCAAGATTGAGTAAGAGGCTTGCACTGAGCCCTTTTAAACGCGGCCTAGGCCGCGTTTTTTGTGCAGTCTCGCATGCACAGCCTTCGGTATCGTGACTTGTTTAAATTCCGATTGCAGGCCCGATGGTTCAAGCCTGCTTCCACAACCACAGTGCCCCCAGCATGACCGGCTGGTGCAGCATGTAGTAGCTCAGGCTCCAGCGCCCCAGAAAAGCCAAGGGTCGCAGCGCAGGGACATCGGCTTGGTGCAGCCAATTCGCGCCATGGCGGCTCAAGACCCATTGCATCGCGGCCATACCCCCCAGCATCACACCCAGCCAGGGAACCAGGGGGACGTAATCTTCGGTAATCGGCCTGATGCTGATCAAGCCCAGCCAGTTGAGTGACTTGTCGTTGAGCGCGCTGTCCCACCAACCGGCAGTAATCGCCCAAGGGGCCAGCCATTGCAGAGCTATAAGTGCGCTGCCCAGCAGCCACAACCAAGACCCACGCCGCCCCACAAAGCGAGTAATCAGCAACATCACCACCATGCCGTGCAAGACACCAAAGTAAATAAAGCTATTCGGAAACATTAAGTAGGACCCAGCGCTCACTAGCAACGCACATCCTGCAATCTGCAACCAGCGCTTGCTAAACCGTTGCCAGCTTTGCGCTTGATCCAAAGCAATTGCCTGGCCCGCACCCGCGCAGAGCAAAAACAAGCTAAGGATGCAAGTGCGCTGCACCGTCCAGCGCGGGTCTTGGTAAAAATTAGCCTGCAACAAACCGGCGTTGGCCAGGTCAAAGCACAAGTGAAATACCGTCATCCACACCATGGCCAGGCCGCGCAGCGCGTCCACCCATTGATAGCGTGCGGTGTGCATGACTTGCGGCCCTATGCAATCAAACGCAGATTGCGCAGACCAACAGGCCACGCATCCACCATAAGGTTCAGCCCAGCCATTGGCGTGCGTTGTGCCACAAGTGCATCCAAGGGCTGCGCGCGCTGATGTCCAGCGCGGTCCAGCTGCTTTGGACATTGCGGAACACACGCTCGGGGTGCGGCATCATGGCGGTGAAGCGGCCGTCGGCCGTCGTGACCGCCGTCAGGCCCGCCGGGCTGCCATTGGGGTTGAATGGGTAGGCTTCGGTGCCCTGCCCGGCGTTATCGACAAAGCGCATAGCGCGCAATACTTGCTTGGCATCGCCGCGCTGCGTAAAGTTCGCAAAGCCTTCACCATGGGCCACGGCGATAGGCAAACGCGCACCGGCCATGCCTTGGAAAAACAGCGAGGGCGAGTCCAACACTTCCACCATGGACAAACGCGCTTCAAAGCGCTCGCTTTGGTTGGTGGTAAAGCGCGGCCAGTGGGCTGCGCCGGGGATGATGTCGGCCAGCTCGGCAAACATTTGGCAGCCGTTGCAAACACCCAATCCAAAAGTATCTTGCCGCGCAAAAAATGCGCTGAACTGGTCTGTTAGCCGCTCGTTAAAAGTGATCGAACGCGCCCAGCCTATACCGGCGCCCAGGGTGTCGCCATAGCTGAAACCGCCACAGGCCACCAGTCCCGCAAAGTCACGCAATTCGGCACGGCCGGTTTGCAAATCGCTCATGTGCACGTCAAAGGCATCAAAGCCAGCCTCGGTAAACGCGTAGGCCATTTCTATGTGCGAATTCACGCCCTGCTCGCGCAACACCGCAACGCGCGGCTTGCGCAATTGCAAAGCGGGCGCTGTCGGCGCGGGCTCGGGCGCTAGGTCCGGCGGCAAATAAATATGCAATCCCCTATCGCCGTTCGCGCCAAAAGAGGAATGTTCAGCATCAGCGCAAGCCGGGTTGTCCCGCAGGCGGCAAATTTTCCAGCTCACGCTGTCCCAGACCTGGGCCAGGTCCTGCAAAGGCGCGGTAAAAACTGCCTTGGCGTCGCGCCAGATTTCTAATGATGGTGCCAATGCCGATGCATCCGCGCCTTGGGTCGGGCGCGTCTTGCCGATGACATGGCTGTGCTTTGATAAACCATGCGTGCGCAGCACTGCCATCACTGCGTCGCGGTCCGCAGCGCGCACTTGCAAGACCACGCCTAGCTCTTCATTGAACAGCGCTTTAAGCGTTAGCTCTTCGCGGCGTGCGCCGACCTGGTTTGCCCAGTTTTTGCTGTCGCCCACATCCATCCGGCTATCAGACACGCCATCGCCTTCCAATACCAGCATGTCCACATTCAGCGCCACACCTACCCGCCCTGCAAAAGCCATTTCAGCCACGCTGGCCAATAAGCCGCCATCGCTGCGATCGTGGTAGGCCAGTATTTTTTGCTCCGCGCGCAAGGCGTTAATGGCCAGTACCAGTGCAACCAGGTCTTTCGCATCGTCTAGGTCTGGCGCCTGGTGGCCTGTTTGTTCCAGGGTCTGCGCCAAGATGCCGGCACCCATACGGTTTTTGCCACGCCCCAGGTCAATCAGCACCAACAGCGCATCGTCCACCGGCTGCAATTGCGGGGTCAGCGTTGGCCGCACATCGGCGATGCTGGCAAAGGCCGAAACAATCAGCGATACAGGTGAGCTGACTTTCTTTGCGACGCCATCTTCGTCCTTCCACTGCGTGCGCATGGACAGGGAATCTTTGCCCACCGGTATCGAAATACCCAATGACGGGCACAACTCCATGCCCACGGCCTGCACCGTGGCATAAAGCGCCGCGTCTTCACCGGCATCACCGCAGGCGGCCATCCAGTTGGCAGATAATTTGACGCGCGGCAGCTCTATGGGCGCGGCCAGCAAATTCGTAATCGCCTCGGCAATTGCCATGCGGCCTGAAGCGGGTGCGTCGATCACTGCCAGCGGCGTGCGCTCACCCATGGACATGGCTTCTCCGGCAAAGCCTTTGAAATCGGCCAGCGTCACCGCACAGTCGGCCACCGGCACCTGCCAGGGCCCGACCATCTGGTCACGATGGCTCAGGCCTCCCACCGTGCGATCGCCAATCGTCACCAAAAAACGCTTGGATGCCACCGTAGGATGCGACAACACCGCCGTCACGGCGCTTTGCAATGTCACGCCGCTCAAATCCAAAGGCGCAAAGTCGCGGCGCAGCGTTTGCACATCGCGGTGCATCTTGGGGGGCTTGCCCAGCAGCACGTCCATGGGCATATCCACCGGCGACGGCGCTCCTGCATCGGCCACGATCAACTGGCGGTCTTCGGTCGCCACGCCCACCACCGCAAACGGGCAGCGCTCGCGCTCGCACAAGGCGGTAAATAGGGGCAAGGCGTCGCTAGCAATTGCCAGCACATAGCGCTCCTGGCTTTCGTTACACCAAATTTCTTTGGGCGCCATGCCCGACTCTTCCAGCGGCACAGCGCGCAAGTCAAAGCGGGCGCCCCGGCCCGCATCGTTGCTTAGCTCAGGAAAAGCATTGGACAGGCCTCCGGCGCCCACATCGTGGATCGCCAAAATCGGGTTGGCGTCCGTACCCATCAGCCAACATTGGTTAATGACCTCTTGCGCACGGCGCTGAATTTCGGGGTTACCGCGTTGCACCGAATCAAAATCGAGCTCCGCCGCATTGGCTCCTGTCGCCATCGAACTGGCGGCACTTCCGCCCATACCGATACGCATGCCGGGTCCACCCAGTTGCACCAACAAGCTACCGGCAGGAAACAATTTTTTATGCGTCTGCGCCGCATCAATCACGCCCAGGCCCCCGGCGATCATGATGGGCTTGTGGTAACCGCGCTGCACCGTGTCTTGCTCGCTGCGGGCGCTTTGTTCAAACTCGCGGAAATAACCCAGCAAATTAGGGCGGCCAAATTCATTGTTAAACGCGGCTCCGCCCAAAGGCCCCTCGATCATGATTTGCAAAGGGCTGGCGATATGGGTGGGTTTGCCATAGCCACCCGGCCCGTCCCAGCGCAAGGTGGATACGGTAAACCCGGTCAGCCCGGCTTTGGGTTTGGAGCCACGCCCGGTAGCGCCCTCGTCGCGGATCTCGCCACCGGCGCCGGTCGAGGCGCCGGGGAATGGCGAAATCGCGGTCGGGTGGTTGTGCGTTTCCACCTTCATCAAGATATGTTGCAAAGCCTCGGTTTTGATGTACTGCGGCGACTGCTGCCCGCCCTGGGTGGAGGCGGGGCGAGGCGCAAAGCGCTCTATGGCAGCGCCTTCCATGACGGAGGCATTGTCCGAATAGGCCACCAGCATGTGCTGCGGATGCGTCTTGTGCGTATGGCGGATCATGCCGAACATGCTGCTGGCTTGGGCCACGCCATCGATACTGAAATCCGCGTTAAAAATTTTGTGTCGGCAGTGTTCGCTATTGGCCTGCGCAAACATCATGAGTTCGACATCCGTGGGGTTACGCAGCAATCGGACAAAGGCCTGGTGCAGGTAGTCAATTTCGTCCTCGGCCAGAGCCAGGCCAAATTGCACATTGGCCTGTTCCAGCGAGGCGCGGCCTCCGCCCAGCACATCGCAGTAATCCATAGGGGTGGCGGGCAAGGCCTGGAATAGGCGCTCGACCTGTGCACGCTCGCGCCAAACACTTTCGGTCATGCGGTCATGCAAGCAGGCGGAGACGGCTTGTCGCTGCACTTCGTTCAAGCTGCCCGATTGGCCTAGCCAGGATTTGACATGCACGCGGTATTGGACTGCCCGCTCGATACGGCGAACGGCAAAACCGCAGTTGTGGGCAATATCGGTAGCCTTGGAGGCCCAAGGCGACAAGGTGCCCAGCCGGGGCGAAACCAGCAAAACCTCGCCGCCTTGCTGCTTGGAGGCGGGCTCGCCGTAGGTGAGTAAAGCCGCTAAGCGCTCTTGCAGGCGGGGTTTGGGCGCGCTATCGGTGGCGACCAAGTGGACATATCGGGCGTCAATCGCGCTAATTTTGTCGTGAACTTGCTGCAATTGCCCCAGTAATTGCTGGCTGCGAAAAGGGCTTAAGGCGTTGCCGCCTTCGAATGTGCTTATGTGGAGCGTCACGGTGCAAGGCCGGCTGGAGGTAATGGGTAATTTTAACGGGGCCATGCGCTTGCGGCCTGCGGCTTCGGGATGGGCATACCCACCGCGGAGCGACGGGTTGCGCGGCCAGAGGCCTTAGGCCGAAAGCCGCCGGCGCAGCGGCAAGTAAACTGGGCTTTTTCAACGCCTTGCGAGCTGTGCTATGACCGATAAAACCATCCCCATCTTGCCCATCAACCGACGCAGCGCCAACATCACCGAAGGCAAATCACGCGCACCCAACCGCTCCATGTACTACGCCATGGGCTACCAGGAGTCAGACTTCAAAAAGCCCATGGTCGGCGTTGCCAATGGGCACAGCACGATTACCCCCTGTAACAGCGGACTGCAAAAACTGGCGGATGCGGCCATTGCGGGTATTGAAGAGGCTGGAGGCAATGCCCAGGTCTTTGGCACGCCCACCATCTCGGACGGCATGGCCATGGGTACCGAGGGCATGAAATATTCCTTGGTCAGCCGCGAAGTGATTTCCGATTGCATCGAGACCTGCGTGCAGGGCCAGTGGATGGACGGTGTGGTGGTGATTGGCGGCTGTGACAAAAACATGCCCGGCGGCTTAATGGGCATGCTGCGCGCCAACGTACCGGCAATTTATGTCTATGGCGGAACGATTCTGCCGGGCACTTATAAAGGCCAAGACCTCAATATCGTCAGCGTATTCGAAGCCGTGGGTCAAAACGCAGCGGGCAATTTGAGCGACTTTGATCTGCACGAGATCGAGCAGCGCGCCATCCCCGGCCCCGGCTCTTGCGGCGG
This sequence comes from Comamonadaceae bacterium, assembly GCA_947478935.1. Classification (GTDB taxonomy): domain Bacteria; phylum Pseudomonadota; class Gammaproteobacteria; order Burkholderiales; family Burkholderiaceae_C; genus Allorhodoferax. The sequence continues at coordinate 6,954 of CANJXV010000044.1, read as the reverse complement.
CATGTACACGGCCAACACCATGTCGAGCGCCTTCGAAGCCCTGGGTATATCGCTAATCTATTCCAGCACCATGGCCAATCCGCACGACGAAAAGCTCAACTCTGCCAAAGCCTCTGCGCAGGTGCTCATCGAAGCCATCAAAAAAGATATCAAGCCGCGCGATATCGTGACGCGCAAGTCGATCGAAAACGCGGTCGCTGTCATCATGGCGACCGGCGGCTCGACCAATGCCGTGCTGCACTTTTTGGCGATCGCGCATGCCGCCGAAGTGGAGTGGACGATTGAGGACTTTGAGCGCGTGCGCGTAAAAACGCCGGTACTCTGCGACCTCAAACCCAGCGGCAAATACCTGGCCGTAGACCTGCACCGCGCAGGCGGCATTCCGCAGGTCATGAAAACTTTGCTAGCTGCTGGTTTACTACACGGCGACTGCCTCACGATTACCGGCCAAACCATTGCCGAAGTGCTCAAAGACATTCCCGATGTACCCCGCACAGACCAGGACGTTATCCGTCCGATCAACAATCCGATGTACGCCCAGGGCCACCTGGCGATTCTGAAAGGCAACCTCTCGCCCGAGGGCTGTGTAGCCAAAATCACCGGCTTGAAAAAGCCCGTGATGACTGGCCCGGCGCGCGTTTTTGACGACGAGCAATCGGCACTGAAAGCTATCCTGGCCGGCAAGATCGTAGCTGGCGACGTGATGGTTTTGCGCTACCTCGGCCCCAAAGGCGGTCCTGGCATGCCCGAAATGCTCGCACCTACCGGCGCGCTGATCGGCGCGGGGTTGGGCGAGAGCGTGGGGCTGATCACCGATGGTCGTTTTTCAGGCGGTACCTGGGGAATGGTCGTAGGCCATGTGGCACCCGAAGCGGCGGTCGGCGGCACGATTGCCTTCATTCACGAAGGTGACTCGATCACCATCGACTCGCATGCCTTGTTGCTGCAATTGAATGTGCCAGACGAAGAAATCGCCAAGCGCCGCGCCGCCTGGACGGCCCCTGCGCCCCGCTACACCCGTGGCGTACAAGCCAAGTTCGCCTTCAATGCCTCCACCGCAAGCAAAGGTGCGGTATTGGACGACTATTAAAAAAGGCCCGAAAAAGAAGGGGCGCTCCCTAGCGCCCACTGTTTCACGAAAGCCGTAGGGCCTGAATCTGCATATCGACCGTGCCATCGGACAAACGGGCTTGTACTCGCTGGCCGGTGTGCATTTGGGCGGCGCCCGTAAGGGGTTGGCCTGCTTCATCCTGTAGCCATGCATAACCCCGCTTAAGTACCAGCTGCGGGTCCAAAGCGCCCAGGCGCACACCCAACTGGGCCAGGCGGCTGCGCTGATGCGCTGTACTCTGGTGCGCAACATTGCGCAAAACAGCCTCACTAGCCAGCAGCCGCATTTGCTGGGCTTGCAATTGCTGGCCCGGCGCATAGGCCATACGTTGGCCGACGCTGGCCAAGCGCAGTTGCAACCGGCTGACCAGCGCTGCCGGACGACCCGCGCGGCTGGCCGCCTGATCCAGGCGCTGGGATTGGCGGTCCAGCTTGCGCAATACAGCGGTTTGCAGACGCGATTGCAGGTACCCAGCAGCATCTTGCAATTGCTCCAAAGGCGTGGCACATAACTCGGCAGCCGCCGTAGGCGTGGGCGCGCGCAGGTCCACCACAAAATCGGCAATGGTGAAATCCGTTTCATGGCCGATGCCGCTGATGACCGGCACCGGGCTTTGTGCCAGCACCCGGACTAGGGCCTCGTCGTTGAAGGACCACAAATCCTCCATGGCGCCGCCGCCGCGTACCAGCAAGATAACATCAATAGGCATCGCGCCTTTAGCAGTGCGCGCGCTAGCGGCAGTGCCCGGATCCAGCTCCGCACTTCGCGCAGCCACAGCGTACAAAGCCTGCAATGCCTGTGCCAACTCGGTCGCCGCATTAGCGCCCTGCACACTGGCCGGTGCAATAAGCACCGGGATGTGCGGCACACGCCTTTGCAGGGCGCTCACCACGTCGTGCAATGCAGCGGCGCCCAGCGAGGTAACCACCCCGATACCGCGCACGAGCGTTGGCAGCGGCTTTTTGCGCTCCGGTTCAAACAGGCCCTCAGCCTGCAAACGCGCTTTGAGCAACACAAACTGCTCATACAAATTGCCTTCCCCGGCCTCCACCATGGCTTCGACGACCAGTTGCAATTCACCGCGCGGCTCGTACACCCCCAGCCGGCCCGACACTTCGACGCGCTGGCCTTCGCGGGGCACAAATGCCAAGCCCGAGGCGGCACGTTTGAACATGGCGCAGCGCAATTGCCCGCTGCTGTCCTTGAGCGAAAAATAACAGTGCCCGCTGGCGGCGCGTACAAAACTACTGATTTCGCCTGCCACGCGCACCGGATTAAAGCGCGCGTCCAGGGCATCAGCAATCGCGTGGCACAAAGCGCCTACCGACCAGACCTGCGGCGCGGCGCGGCGCACGGGCAAAACTTCTGACATAGGGGAATTGAGGAGTTTTCAAGCGCCACCAAATGGGCGCCATCGGAAAATTAAAAGGCTTTAAATACTATATTTAACAATAATCACAGATAATTGTATTTTTATAAACTTAAATAGGGGAATCCATTGTTTTCCATCATACTAGCCGCAGGCTGGCCGATTTGGCCGTTAATCGTCAGCTCCGTTGTCGCACTGGCCATCGTGATTGAGCGCTATTTCAGCCTAACAGACGCAAGAATTGCTCCCCCAGGCCTCACTAAGGCAGTTATAGATAACTTGCACGAGGGCATTCCACCGACTGACGCCATCGCCCAACTAGAGCGCAACTCATTACTGGGCCAGGTGCTGTCAAGCGGCTAATTTGCTGCTATTGGAAAGCGCTGCGGAGCAGTTATTGCGGCGCTTACGCGCCATGGACACGCCATGAGCGGCGGTTTTCATTTGCACGGCGGTGGCGCCAGCGAGGGTTTGCAGTTCAAGACGCGCCAGGACAGCGAGCCTGAAATCAACCTCATTCCGTTTATCGATGTCTTGCTGGTTATTCTTATTTTCTTATTAATAACAACAACTTACAATCAAAACCTTCAGTTACGCATTAATTTACCAGTAGCACAAGCGGACAAAGACCAGGCGCCCAATCTGCCGCTGCACATCACCGTAACCGCCAATGGCGACTACGGCCTGCAAGGTAAACTGATCGACGACCATACAGCGGCCGCCCTCTCCGAGGCGCTGCTGGCCCAAATCCGCGGAGACAGCCCACCTGTGCTTATCATCAGCGCCGACGCCTTAAGCAGCCATCAATCCGTGATCACGGCGGTGGACGCTGCCCGCATGGCAGGTATCAGCCACATTACCTTTGCGCTTCAAGCGCCCCAGGGCGCGCCTCGGCGCTAACCCATGCGCAATCTGGTAACGCGGCTATTGCTCCGTGCCTGGCAAAGCCGATCCGTGTGGATGTGGCCGCTGATACCCCTTTCATGGCTGTATGGGCTGATCCTTCATTTGCGCCGAGCCCTGTATGCGCTAGGCTGGCGGCGTGTGAAGCCACTTCCGGTATGCGTGGTAGTCGTGGGCAATGTAGTGGCCGGCGGCGCAGGTAAAACCCCCACTGTTCTTTCCGTGGTGACACACTTACGCGCGCAGGGTTGGGTGGTGGGGATTGTTTCCAAAGGCTATGGCCGCGACGAAGCCACGACGAAAGAAGTGCTGCCCCATGCGCCCGTGCAGACGGTGGGGGATGAAGCCTTGCTACTTGCGCAGCGCAGCGAGGTGCCGGTATTTGTAGGCCCGAGTCGTCAGCGCAGCCTGCAAACACTCCTGCGCGCATATCCCCAAACCCGCATCGTGGTTTGCGATGATGGCCTGCAGGACTACGGCCTTTGCCGCGATGTCGAAATCTGCATGATGCACGAAGATGGCTTGGGCAATGGCTACCTGCTGCCCGCCGGCCCCCTGCGCGAGCCATGGCCGCGCCAAGCGTTGGCTTGTGCCGGGGTACAGGACGCGCATCTGCTCATCGTCAGCGCCGGTCCGACCCAAGCGGGCCAATTTGCCACCCGACGCAGCTTAGGGCCGGTCGTAAGGCGGGCTGACGGTAGCACCTGTACCTTGAGCAGCCTGCAAGCCGAGCCGGCGCTAAAGGCCGTGGCTGGGATAGCGCGGCCCGCCCAGTTTTTTGCCATGCTAGAAGGGGCTGGCTTGACGCTGGCGGCGCAAGAGGCCTTAGCCGACCATGCGGACTTTCAGGGCCGCACCCGCACGTCCTTGGGCGCCTACACTTTGCTTTGCACAGAAAAAGATGCGGCCAAACTCTGGGCTATTGCACCCGATGCCTGGGCAGTGCCGCTTGAACAAAACCTAGACCCAGGCTTTTATGCGGCGCTAGATGCGCGTATTGCGGCCGCGTGGGCCGGACGTTTATCATCGCCGGATGGACACTAAATTAATGGCTTTGTTGGTCTGCCCAGTTACGAAGGGCCCGCTTGAATGGCATGCCGAACCCAAGGAGTTGTGGTCGCGCAGCGCCCGCCTGGCTTATGCGGTGCGCGATGGCATCCCTATCCTGCTGGAAAACGAAGCACGCACCCTAAGCGATACCGAATTGGGCCTGTAGCCGCCATGGCCACAACCGTTCTGATTCCTGCACGTCTGGCATCTAGTCGCTTGCCAGAAAAGCCACTTGCCGATTTGGGCGGGATGCCCATGGTGGTACGCGTAGCCAAGCGAGTGGCGCTCGCGCTGCCAGCCGAAACCCAAGTGGTGGTGGCCTGCGACAGCCCGCGAATCGTCAGCGCCTGCGAGGCCTTCGGCGTGCGGGCCTTGCTTACTCGCATCGACCATGCGTCAGGCAGCGACCGCTTGGCCCAGGCCTGCCAATTGCTCGCGCTAGGCGATGAAGACATCGTGGTCAATGTACAGGGCGATGAGCCTCTCATAGACACCCACTTGGTGGCAGCGGTGGCGAATTTACTAGAGCAATACCCACTCGCTAGCATGGGAACCGCCGCACACGCGCTGGAAAGCGGCGCGGATTTTTATGACTCCAATGTGGTCAAAGTGGTCTGCGATGCGGCAGGTATGGCCATGTATTTCAGCCGTGCGCCGATTGCTTGGTGGCGCGACCGTCCGGCAGACGCACCGCACAGCTTGCCCCAACCAGCGCCCTTGCGCCACATAGGGATTTATTCTTACCGAGCCGGCTTTTTGCGTAGCTTTCCGATGCTGGCGCAAGCGCCTATGGAGATCAGCGAGGCGCTGGAGCAATTGCGTGCGTTATGGCACGGTCACAAGATCGCGGTCTACATCAGCGACAGCGCACCCGGGCCGGGTGTAGATACGCCGCAGGACCTGGAGCGGGTGCGTCGGCTGCTTGCACAGGGCTAGTGCTTGCTTGGCTGTAAGCCAATTTAAGGAATACGCGTGCTATTCTCGCCGCCGAACCCTATAACGTAGCCGGGCACCACTGGTAGGCCTCCCGGCCATTAAGAGACACTGATTTGCGAGGTTAGCCATGCGATTGATTCTGTTAGGCGCCCCCGGCGCGGGCAAAGGCACCCAGGCCACATTCATCTGCCAAAAATACGGTATCCCCCAAATTTCCACCGGCGATATGTTGCGTGCCGCCGTAAAAGCAGGCACCACGCTGGGTCTGCAAGCCAAGGCCATCATGGATGCCGGCGGTTTGGTAAGTGATGAACTGATCATCGGCTTGGTCAAAGACCGGCTTACGCAGCCCGACTGTGCCCAAGGCTTTTTGTTTGACGGCTTTCCGCGAACCATTCCGCAAGCCGATGCCATGAAGGCGGCTGGCGTGGCGCTGGACTATGTGGTGGAAATCGACGTACCCTTCGAAGCCATTATTGAACGCATGAGTGGCAGGCGTTCGCATCCCGCATCGGGACGCACCTACCACGTGAAGTTCAATCCGCCCAAGGTCGCAGGCCATGACGATATCACCGGTGAGCCTTTGATTCAACGCGAAGACGACAAAGAAGAAACTGTGAAAAACCGCCTCGATGTCTACAGCGCGCAAACCCGCCCACTGGTTAGGTACTACTCCGACTGGGCAGTGCAAGAACCAGCCAAAGCCCCAAAATACCGCGCCGTCAACGGCCAGGGTTCGGTGGAGTCCATTCGCGACAGCGTAATTGCGGCGCTGCAAAGCTAAGCGTGCAGTCAGCCTTAATCGACCGGGCCATTCCCCTAAGACGCATAAGGCCTGTCAATAGGCCTGCCCCAACTGGTCCAGAATGGCCGGGTTTTCCAAGGTGGAGACGTCCTGGGTAATCGTCTCGCCCTTGGCCAGCGAGCGCAGCAGGCGGCGCATGATTTTTCCGGATCGTGTTTTGGGTAGGTTCTCGCCAAAGCGGATGTCTTTGGGTTTGGCAATCGGACCGATTTCTTTGGCCACCCAGTCGCGCAACTCCTTGGCGATGACCCTGGCTTCTTCAGGGCTGGGGCGTGAGCGCTTTAGCACCACGAAAGCGCAAATGGCTTCACCCGTCAGGTCATCGGGGCGTCCCACCACAGCGGCTTCAGCGACTAGGTCGGTTTTAGACACGAGGGCCGATTCAATTTCCATCGTACCCATGCGGTGGCCGGACACGTTGAGCACATCGTCAATGCGCCCGGTGATGCGGAAGTAGCCCCGGTCTGCGCTACGCACCGCACCGTCGCCTGCTAAGTAGAGTTTGCCGCCCATCTCTTCGGGGAAATAGCTTTTCTTAAAACGCTCGGGGTCGTTCCAGATGGTTCGGATCATGGAAGGCCAGGGACGTGTCACCACCAGAATGCCGCCAGTGCCGTTGGGAATGGGTTTGCCAACTTCATCGACGATGGCGGCCATGATGCCGGGCAATGGCAAGGTGCAACTACCGGGCACCAAGGGTGTGGCACCGGGCAGCGGCGTCATCATGTGGCCGCCGGTTTCGGTTTGCCAGAAGGTATCGACGATGGGGCACTTCTCGTG
>CANJXV010000043.1 GCA_947478935.1 Comamonadaceae bacterium | reverse complement strand
CGCTTCACTGACACCAAGGCCAGCGGCAAATAGACCGTGGCACGCCCATGACCCGCGCGCTGGATGCGGCGATTGCGGCCTTTGAACCTAACTTTCCGCTCGCCATCGCCTATAGCGGCGGCGCGGACTCCACAGCACTTTTGCATAGCTGCGTAGCGCGTTGGCCAGGTCGTGTGGTGGCGGTACATGTCAACCACGGCCTGCAAGCCGCCGCTGCCGACTTTGAGCAGCATTGCAAAGCGGTGTGTGCCGGCTTGGGGGTGCCGCTGCATGTGGAGCGCGTCGATGCGCATGCCCGCGCTGGCCAAAGTCCCGAAGACGCTGCTCGACTGGCGCGTTATGGCGCCTTGCGCCGCTTTGCCCTTGCGGAAAACGCCCATCCGCCTTGCGCCACAGTTGCGTTGGCCCAGCATGCGGACGACCAAGTGGAGACTTTACTGTTGGCATTAAGCCGTGGCGCGGGGCTGGCGGGCCTGAGCGCCATGCCAGCCCGCTGGCTGCGCGATGGCGTTGACTACGCTCGTCCGTTACTAGAGGTCAGCGCAGTCGATATTCGTAGCTGGTTGCATACGCGCGGATTACTTTGGATCGAAGACCCTAGCAACGCGCATACCGGCTTTTTGCGTAACCGCATGCGTGCCGAGTTACTGCCCGTGCTGCGAGCCATCATTCCGCATTACGCCGACACTTTGCCGCGCAGCGCAGCGCACGCAGCGCAGGCCCAGACATTGTTGAACGAATTAGCACAGGCCGATTTGCAGGCCCTGTGTGCGCCAGGTAGCAGCAGCCCGTCGATTGCGCAACTGCAAACTTTGTCGATGGCGCGCCAGGGCAATGTGCTGCGCCATTGGCTGGCTAGCGTTCACCACACACAGGCTAGCAGCGCGCAATTGCAAGAGCTGATGGCCCAAATTGCCGCTTGCACCACACGCGGACACCAGCTGCATATTCGCGTTGGGCACGGTTTTGTGCGGCGCACCAATGCGGTGCTCGATTGGTACAATCCGCCGGTTTAGCTTCGTACAAATACCATCCATGGCCCTCATAGTTCACAAGTACGGCGGCACCTCCATGGGCTCGACCGAACGCATCCGTAACGTCGCCAAGCGAGTCGCCAAATGGCACCGCGCGGGGCATCAAATGGTGGTAGTCCCCTCCGCCATGAGCGGTGAAACCAACCGACTGCTGGGCCTAGCCAAAGAACTGGCCCCGGGCAAAGCATCTCCATCGTATGAGCGCGAGCTTGACATGCTTGCCTCCACCGGCGAGCAGGCCTCCAGCGCACTGCTGGCCATCGCCCTGCAGGCCGAGGGGCTGCAATCAGTCAGCTATGCCGGCTGGCAAGTGCCCATACGCACCAACAACGCCTACACCAAAGCGCGTATCGAATCGATTGACGACGCCCGCGTGCGCGCCGACCTAGACGCCGGCAAAGTGGTCATCGTCACCGGCTTTCAGGGAATGGATGACGCAGGCAACATCACCACCTTGGGGCGCGGCGGCTCCGACACATCGGCCGTGGCGGTGGCGGCAGCCATGAAGGCGCAGGAATGCCTGATTTACACCGACGTCGACGGCGTCTACACCACTGACCCGCGCGTGGTGCCCGAGGCGCGGCGTCTCAAGACCGTTAGCTTTGAAGAAATGCTGGAAATGGCCTCGCTGGGATCCAAAGTGCTGCAAATCCGCTCAGTGGAATTTGCCGGCAAATACCGCGTACCGCTTCGGGTACTGAGCAGCTTTACCCCCTGGGACATTGACATTCACGAAGAAGCCGCATCGGGCACTTTGATCACATTTGAGGAAGACGAAAACATGGAACAAGCCATCGTTTCAGGCATTGCCTTTAACCGCGACGAAGCCAAAATCGCCCTGCGCGGTGTGCCCGACAAACCCGGTATTGCCTACCAAATCCTCGGCGCCGTGGCCCAGGCTAATGTGGAAGTGGACATGATCATCCAAAACATCAGCAAGGATGGCCGCACCGACTTCAGCTTCACCGTCAACCGAGGCGACTACGCCAAGATCATGGATTTGCTGCGTTCCAGCGTCATCAAGGGTCTGGGCGTGGAAGACCTGGAAGGCGACACCAAAATCTGCAAAGTGTCCATCGTCGGCATCGGCATGCGCAGCCATGTGGGCATCGCCAGCAAGATGTTTCGCGCCTTGAGCGAAGAGGGCATCAACATCCAGATGATCTCCACCTCCGAGATCAAGACCTCGGTGGTGATCGACGAAAAATACATCGAATTGGCGGTGCGCGCACTGCACAAAGCCTTCGACTTGGACCAGCCTGCCACCGCCTAAGCGAGCGGCAAACCGTGACATAATCGCCCGACTGGAAACGTGACCGAGTGGCCGAAGGTGCTCCCCTGCTAAGGGAGTATGGGGTGTAGAGCCTCATCGAGGGTTCGAATCCCTCCGTTTCCGCCAAGTATCTATATAAATCAAGCACTTAGGTGCTTTTTTTATGTCTACATACCATTAGGCATACCAATAGATTTGACCTTGCATGACACCGACTGGTGATCAAGATGCCGTCGCATTTTTTTTGGTTTAGTGGTGGGGAGTGCCGCCAGCACCGAGTCTAGCCAGACCCCACCGTACCCCCACCCCCCGTTTCCGGCCCGTTCAGCAGCCTTAGCCATGCACTCTAATCTGCTCAAGCCACCCCCTTGTTTTTGAAATGCAGACTGGCGGGGGGTATATAAGTTTCTACTTGGCGGGTTAAAGAGGCGGAGCTATTGGAGGAAATAAAAATGCATCCATTTGCATCAAGGCAGTGGCAATTTATATAGCGCATGCATGTGATCAACCTCCGCCCCTCCCGCGACACGGCTCACTAACTGGACAGCGTCAATAATAGTGACATCCGGCACGGTAGCATAGTTATTGCCGTATACCCCTCCTTGACATTGTGGTGAATTCACACCCACCCCATTTCCACAAATAATGCCTATCGATAGCGCACTCGACGGAAATTTTCTAGTGTCTTCAAAACTGGTGCGGGAAGATAACGGGCCATAAGTTCCATATACTCTCGCCCTGAATGTTGCGAGCGGATTAGGCGTTTGCATAGTCCATGAAACGGGAAAAGGGCCGGCATTTGGGATGGTAAAACATACACCTGAATAACATTTAATTTCATAATTTGCCGTAAGTCTCGGAAGAAAACCTTTCAAATATCTAAAGCCAGCAACAGTCATTACTCTCGATGTTGTTCTGAAATATTGGGTTGCAGTAGGTGTCGTAACGTCATTTGTAAAATACTCGTACTTCCATACGCCCAAATGGGGGATCTGCTCAATCTGCGAATCACTCCAATCCTCTGGTGCAAACACAAGTTGTAATTCCCTATCACGAGGATGTTTGGCATTCTCAGGTTCATTCGGAGCCTCGTAAATAGAAGATAAACGATAAAACCACGAAAGCGATGGTGTGCTATTGTCGCCTGCAGAATCTTTCGCTATATTTTTTGCGATCACAAAGTTGCCGTAATCACAGGCATTTGGGGTGCCACTTATCCGAGGTACCAAAGTTATTTTCTTGCCGTTTGGAGCTGTAATATTAACTTTCTTCCAGCTTATGGTTTTCTCATTACATGGCACATCAAATGTGTACCCGACGCTGTTGAAAGTAGAAGCGGGTTGAACCAAAAAGTTCCTTCTTTGGGCATGTGAAGAAATTCCACCGGGATAGGCATATTGATTGCCGATGAACCGATACTTCCCATCGCTGTCTTTTCTAACTATCGTTTTTTCATACTGGAAATTATTGTCGTCATCCTTCCATCGGAATTCAAAACCAACATCACCTGCTTTTGACCCCCCAGTGACATCTTGTGCAACCGTGAAGTTATAGCGCGGTGACGAAAACGTTACCGGAGTACTTGTATTAAAGATTCCGCTAAAACTTCCAGTATTTTTAACTTTATTACCGCTATCCAAAAAGTCTTGGGGTCTATTTCCCAAGAAAAGGTCTTTGCAATCCGTGGCGATAATATCTGTTGCCTTGGAGCCATTTATTGATATTCTGGTTAGTAGTGGTAAAGCGTAGCATGCGTTAGCGCGTAAAAGTAGATCGTTGAGGCCCGGAGCAAGTCCATTTGGAGGAAGGTTGCCAGAATTTAGTGGGGGCAGAGAAGGCGACGATACGGCGCTACTTGAAAACGTTACCTTCGGTAAGTCTGCGTCCTCCCGCACAGCCTGCTTGACGGTTAGCTCAATGGTGGATTCGGTGCCTTTTGGTTCAATTTTTATGTCCAGCGTATCGAGCATTTTGTCGTACCCTTTACCGTCAGCGGCAAAAACTGTGCTGATCGGGCTGCTAGACAAATCTAAACCGTGAGCAACTAATAGAGGCTTAATTGCCGTAAGTACATCAAGGCTATGTTTTTGAACAAGTGCAGATGTTATGGTTGTGCCAGAACCAATTTCTGATAATAAATTGCCGGGATTTCCCGTAGGCGATATTCTTGCTGCGATTAGGTTGGTAAGTTGTGTGATGTTTACTACTGCAGTATCTTTTGAGCTAGCCATGAGGCTAATCAATTTTTGAGAGCCGTCATCTGCAACAAAAATAAGCGGAAATTTTGCATTGTCAGGAATCGTCGCTTTATAACTACCATCCGCGCCAATTTTGGCAGGTGTCACCAGCAAGGCGGTCCCGTCTGCACCATAAATCTGAACAATACCGTCTGCAAGTGGTGCGCCAGTTGCAGCCGTGCCTTTCACATCCAGTTTATTTGCAACGCTAACCGCTGCGTTTGTGTCAGCAGCCGCTTTAATTTCGGCAATTCGTCCAGACACGCTTGTGGTGAACGCCTTGGCTGCTGCTGCCAGCTTTCCACTCAGGCCTGCTGTTGGATCTGCCGATAACTCTGCAGCCTTCAGTGCAACGGCAGTGGCTGCTGCTAAGTTATGCAACTTTTTGTAATTGTCGTCTGTCTTTTTCTCGCTGATATAGTCTTTATAAAGGTCTATAGAGTCGTTAGCACCGTAGCCAAGGTCTTCCTTCACCGCTGCCAACGCTTGGTCTGCGCCCATACCCGCAGAAATTTTTGCTGCAATTAAGGTTGTGATGGGTGAGATGACATTATTTTTTCCGATTGGAGATGTCATTGAATAGGACAGATCTACGGTTGCATTGGTGTCGTTGTCAATAGTGATACCCGCCACCGCCATGACCACTACCGGTGCCTTCACAAGATCGGCAGAGGTCGCGGTGAATGAGAATTTTCCGTCTGAGTCCGTGGCGGCGGATGGCTCGCCAGAGTCAAGTTGACCGTTGTTGTTCAAATCCAGAAAAGCTGTTGCTCTTTGGAGGTACCCGTCCATCGCGTAGCCCGCCACTATTTGGCTATCACTGGCGGAGACGCGACTATCGCCCGAGGCTTTCCCGCCGCCACCACACGCTGACAGCACAGACAAACCTACTATTGCAATTGAGGTTTTAATTTTCTTCATCATCTTCAAGCCAGTTTCCCACACATCGTAGCGGTTAATTTGCTGTAGTGCCGCTCAATCATCGCAAAATTGCCCAACTGCCAGCGTATGTGTTGACCAGCCCTGATTTGCGATTGGGCTGTTTAGTTGGTCGTCTACCGCCAAAGCTCCAGATAGTCACCCTCAATCGGTTCGTATTGGGCTGACCGTATCCACCCTTGCGCGCCGCTGGCGACTGCATTCCCGTATCCCCATCGGGCCACTGAGTGCATTGAGCGTTCATCAGCCACGATACCTGCCTCATGCCCAATTTGGGCTAGGTTGTCTGCGTTAGTCTGAGCAAAATCCAGCCACTTGCTTAGATGCTGCTTCGCCGCCAAGGTATCAGATTTGCTCCTGTTGCAGCCCGGATCAGCCAAAACGAAGTTGTGTACCAAGTCCCTCGGGTACAACGAGTGCGGGATGAAGTGGTCAACGTCAACTTCAGATACCGATCTGCCACAGTAGAAGCATCGATTGGAAATCTTACGCAGCCCAGTCTGGACAATTGCCAGCGACTGCCTTGAAGTCTCAAAGAGGAATGATTCCAGATCAGTGTCCTGCCCCAGCAGGCTAGCGTTCTGCTTATTGCGCTTGATATGGTCTATCCAATGCGAACGGGCAAGCTGCTGAACCAATGGTTGGAACCGGCGCAAACAGTATGCCACTCCGGGTAGCAGGGTGATGCTATCTGCACCCGACTCAAACAGAAACTGGTCTCTTGTACCGCCAAGGTTCTGGATATGAAAAACCGGCTTGTCTACAACGATGCGGGTGACCCTTGTAAGGAGAGACTTAAAGTCAGTGGCAGACCTTGCTGCGTTAGCTGTGGTGGCGTTGCTCTGGCCTCTGAAATGAGCAATATGGCTTATCACCGCAGCCTGCGTCCCATTGTTCTGGATCAGGAGGGCATCGTTCTTGAAGGGTGCAGACTGTTGCCAGTACAGGTCGACGAACTTTGCACCAAGGCTGCGATGGGGAATGACTAGCGGCTGGTCATCATCCCGGCCTGACTCCACCGCTATGTCTGCGATGGCAATCAGCAGGGCGTACTTGTAGCTTGCAGAGAAGTCACCCTCGGCAAATAGCCTTTGGATCTTGTTGAGAAAAGCAAGCTGGAATTCCGGTGTGGTCACCGCTGGCTCCAGTAATCAGCCTTCTCTGGGATGATCCACCGAACCCCGCCACGGGGATCGGGCATGTCACCCTTGTAACGGGGTATCAGATGGATATGAAGATGGGGGACTGTCTGACCGGCTGCTGGGCCGTCGTTGATACCTATGTTGTAACCATCAGGCTTGAACTCGGCCTCCACGTTGGCCTTTGCTGTGGCAAGGAGGGACATTAGGTCTTCCCGCTCTTCTGAGGATAGATCAAAGAACGAACCAACATGCCGTTTGGGGATGACCAGGGAGTGACCGGGTGAAATTGGAAATGCATCTCGCACGATAAGGCATAGGTCACTGGCGACCTCAATCCGCTGTTTTGGGAGTGTGCAAAAAGGGCAATCGCTCATAGAAATAATTGACGGTCTTACCCAAAACAACTAATATCACATTGTGAAATATGGGCTGACCTGACTGTGAAACCTAGTACTGAAGTATGGCATTTGTAGACAAGCATGAGTATGAGCTATTTGTGACCCTAGCAGGAGGGCGAATACGCTGTTTGCGCTGTACCGCCCAGTCATCTAGAACGAAGATGCAGTGTGGCAAACCTGCGATGAAATCCAGCCGTACGCAGCGCTGTACCCATCATGGTGCGCGCAGCACTGGCCCCCGAACTGCCGAAGGCAAGAAGCGACTTTTAGAGACCCACCTAGTCCACGGCGAATCCTCAAGGGCCGCCAGAGCCAGCTATGCCAAGGACTCAGCCACCTTATCAATGCTGGAAGACAGCCTCCATGTCTTAGGCATGACCGATGCAAAACGCCGTCAAGGTAGGAAAGCGTCTGGGTACAGGCCGGTGCAGACTGTGGAGGACGTGGAGCGGTTTGTAAAGGGTTTGCACTATGTGTAGGGGGTCTTTTGATGGGCTGAATTTTTTTTAATGCTCAGACCCATCGACCAGCTTCATCAAAAGGGAAGAGGCCCCTCCATTTGTTCATAATCAAAATCACCGAATTCATGTCCTGCATGTCCTGCATGTCCTAGACCCTCAAGCTCCTCAGCAGGACTTTCAGGACTTGCAGGACTTGCAGGACTTGGTTTTGGTAAATCAATTTGTATGGGATCAATTTGCCAGATGTAAGCGCCCCCCGTTTTTGGGTTACTACGGCAATCAAATCCAAATGTCCCTAGCGCGGGAGATAGCCTGCGCAGTGCGTCGCCCATCGCCTTGCCAGATAGAGGCCAGTTCTTCTCGCCTTTTTGCCTGTAGATCTCCAATAGTCCAAGTAGCTGTGCGGCTCGACCCCGCCAGCCGCTTGGGTGTTTATCAAGATAGGTAAAGAGCGCTGCGCCTATTGGGGATGCCTCGATGGTGCGGTACACGCCTTGCTCGCGCATTGCCTTATAGCGTGAGAGGAATTCGCCTGCTGCGAAACCTTGGGATTGAAATACGGCTTCCCCAAGGTAAGCAAAGTCAAGCATCCGTGGTCTGT
This sequence comes from Comamonadaceae bacterium, assembly GCA_947478935.1. Classification (GTDB taxonomy): domain Bacteria; phylum Pseudomonadota; class Gammaproteobacteria; order Burkholderiales; family Burkholderiaceae_C; genus Allorhodoferax. The sequence goes on along the minus strand of CANJXV010000043.1, from coordinate 4,900 downwards.
CGCTGTCGGCAACAGTAACTGTGGGAAGAATTTGCAGCGCCTTAACAAACTGGTCAAGTAAAGCGCCTAGAAGATAGGGCTGCTGCATTGCAAATTGGCTATCCACATCTTTGCTGAGTAAACGTTTTTGTACCCTAGGCAGTTCAATATGCAGGCAGCGGTCAAGCAAGTCTGGTGCAGTGACGTTGGCGGAAATACCATTTATAACCGTTGGATTGCAACGCTGAATGATGCTTTCTTCTTTATTGGTGTACAGCGTCCTTGTGACATTAGCCCCACCAGTAGCTAAGACGCAGAGCGCATCTTGGAAGTTTTTTGGCAGGTAGCTGATGTTTTCAAAACTAACCAAATGTGAGTTTGATGCTCCTACCCAGATGTCCTCTACGTTTTTGGGTGCAGAACGCAGATTTGCTTCGTTGGGGTCAATTAGCATCTTCAGTATTTGCTGCGTTGTACTCTTGGCGCTGCCTTGTTCGCCTATCAGTTCAAGCAGCACATATGGGGTGTCTGACCGCAGGCATTCCAGTAGCCAAGCCACAACCAGCAATTGATCATTCTTAGGGATATTCGCAACGTCCCAAAGCGCACCCAGAGTTCCTCCGCCGATCGGGTTTGGCAGTGCTTTCCCTGAAGCGCTTCGCTCAAATAGGGGTACGCAACTACCTGACCTTATGGCCCAGCCGCTTGCACTTATTTCAACGACCTCCCAATCAGCATTGCATAAATCCAGCCAATAAGATTGCCCCGTCTTGGCGATGCGGTGATGCACCGCGTGTTGCTTGCCGTCGTAAATCGCTTTACCAGTCAAAGCAGACAATGCCGCCTTAAGAGCTAAATCTGAAAGGGCCAACTTGTGTTTCCTATAGTAAAGATTGGCGATGTATTCCTTAAAGGTATTGCTATGCAAGCCGAATACTTGCCTTACCGATCCCTTGCAAGTGATTGCAAATGGCTTTTTCTTTTGGTCATGTATAAGCTCGCACTCGCTGGTAACTAGGTCAATCAGCTTTTCCGCAGCAGTTTTTCCTTGCGGATTTGTCTTGTTGGTAGCCATATCTATTCCTTGTTACTTTTTTGGCATGAATTGATGGCGGTCATACGGGCCAAGGCTGCATTAGTTTGCTTAAGCACAAACTCCCGGCAATCCGCCTTTCGCTGTTCATACGGAACATGTGCCTCTATTAGCCGCGTATTCATACAGATGACGCGGCGTGTAATTCGCTTGCGTCCAATGGGTGGATGAGCAAGGTCGTAATCTGCTCTTGAGTTGCCGGTAAGGGCAAAACGCAACAGACCTATTTCATTGCTGTAATGGTGCGGCTTGGTTTGCTTGCCAAGGCTATCGCGTTCGGCTTTGAGCGCAGCTTGCATTGATGCACAGTTGAAAGGTGAGGTGCTGCGCTTCATGCCTGACCACCTTTCGTCGACTTGGCAAATTCATCCAAATACTTGCGGATATCCCCAACCCTCCAAGCGGTGATGCCAGTAGATATTTTGATCGGCGAAGGAAACTCACCGCTTCGGTGCTTTCGCCAGATAGTAGTAGCCGAGTACGGCAGAACGTTGTAGTTTATTAATTGACGTATCTGGATCAGTGCCGCGTCGGGCAGATCGTCAAAGGAAGTGCGGGTAGGGGTTTGCATTGGTACACCATGAGGTTTGTTGGGATGGTGTGACTTTGCTCCCCGTTTTTTCACGCTACCCGGCTAGGGTGGAAGTTTTTTCTTCGCTCTATAGAGGAACTGACCTATGGCTTTATCCGTGATATTGGGAAACCGCTCGTCCCTCGACTTGAACGAATTACCGGAGTGACTGTACGGCGGATCAACCATAGTTGTCAGCATGCGTTTCAGGGCAAGGAAAAGCTGATGCTGCGTTATCTTCGGTTCTTGACGCAGGATCTGTTCAACCAACCCCGACATGGGTTGTTGTCGGCTCTTGCGTGGGTGCTTTGCTACTTCTGCCTGTTTCTTGCTAAGTGTCAGTGCGCTTATCTGGATGGCATCCTTCAGTAGCCGCACCCCGTCCTCGCCGCGGTTTTCTGCAAGGCGGCGAATAACCTTCTCTACTGTTGACATGGTGGGGTCATTGGAGTCCCACGATCTCATCTTGATGAGAGTTTGTGCGTCTACTGCTTTTGCCTCATTTGTACCAGCAGTAACGTGTTGCCTCAGCCTTTCGTAGCTAAATACAAACTCAAGGATGGCAGCAGCGGTTTCAGCGTCTGTTTCATCTGGGCGCTCCTCACCTATAAAAGTGGCACCAAGCTCCTCCAACTTTTGGGGAAAAGTTTTCTCCTGAGTGGTCATGCGATCTTACGGATCGGTGTGACTGTACTGTTGGGTTTTGCCGACGGTCGGTCAAGGAAAACTGCCCACTCATCCATTAACTGCCGCCTCTTCTCCAACAAGTCGGTGCGTTGATATGACTCTTTCACCACATCACCCACTTTGTGGCCCGATGCGGCCTTGCGTATTTCATCGGGATACGCGGTTTGTTCTGCGGCCCAATCCCGAAAGCTACTACGAAATCCGTGTGGTACAGCTTCTACAGTTAGTTCTCCACGCTCCCTCATTCCGCGCATTAGTTGACTGAGTGCCATGTCACTGAGTGGCTTGCTTGCACGACTGGGAAAGATTAAATTAGACCCCGCCACAATTGGTAACGACTTCAACAGTTCAACCGCCTGAGGCTGCAATGGTACGCGGTGCTCCTGACGTGCCTTGGTGTGTTCAGCGGGGATGACCCATATGGCGTTATCAAAATCAATTTCAGACCACTCCGCTTGTCTTACAGAGCCAGAGCGAACCGCAGTCAAAATCAAGAAGTCCAGAGCCATGGCGCTGATGCTGGTGTTAACCCGAAGCTTTGAGATGAAGTCCCCCATTTGCTGATAAGGCACGGCTGGGTGATGCTCTTTTTTTTGTAGCTTCTTTGGGGAGGGCAATTGGGTGGAGAGGTAGCCAGTCCACTGCGCTGGGTTAGTGCCAGTGCGGTATTCATTTACCGTCGCGTAATCTAGTACGGTCTTGATTCTTCCAAGCAACCGCTTGGCAGTCTCCGTTTTCACGTACCAGAGTTTCCCTTTTGTCGCCTTGTCTACGACTGTTTCTTGTTCAAGCACGTTGCGAACGTCGCGCATAACAATCTCAGACACCAACATGCTGCCGAGGATCGGATAAGCATAAGTTTCAAGCGTTGCAGGCCACTGTTTTCTATGTTTGTCGCTGCTGTAGTCCCGGCTGTGTGCATCGATATAGCCTTCAGCACACTCCCTAAAAGTCTTGTTCTTTGCCGCTGCTGCTATGAGCGAACTGCGTTGCGCACGCTTCTTCACTTTGAGGTTAACGCCTTGTTTGGCCTCCATGACTAGCTTGGCAGCCTGCTCCCGAGCGGCAGCAAGCGACACTTGTGGGTAGGCGCCTAGACCTATGGGTTGTCTTTGATCCCCGACCTTTACACGCAGGATCCATGAGCGGGGTGTTGGTGCGCCTGCCTGCGCTGGCACACGAACTTGCAGCAGTAGTCCGGCGACACCTCCGACGGCATGCCATCCAACTTTTGTGATGCGTCTGACCTGAAGGTCGCTGAGGGGTGTAGCAATTTTTGGCATTCCAACCTACATACCATAAATGATGACATTGTATGGTACTGGATGAAATGGATTGAAGCAAGTTTTTCTTTATCCTCCAATAGAAAATGAGGTTCTTGCAATCGCATAACATCGTTTGAAATGTTTATTGAGCAGACTCCGTTTCCGCCAAATAGCTAATAAATACGGGCCTTCGGGCCCGTATTTATTTCTAGCTACCGTTAAATCAAATATAGACTTTTTATTCGGAGTAACGAAGCAAAAAGCTATCGATGGCTTTTGACACTTGTTCTTCTGAACCGAAATACATATGGTATCCACCCGAGCAAGGGTTGGGGTACATGGGGTCTGGCGACCCGCCGGAGGCGGTGAAGTACTCGGTGCTTGCATTCCCACCTGTCTTTAGCTTCTCAAACAAGCTTCGCGAGTAAGATTCGTTTATATATTTTGTGCAGCCTTCCTTTTCATGACTCAGGAAAAGCACAGGTATTTTGGTTGCAATGGGGAAAGTAGAGCCATCCGCGCCGCTTGAAAAAATAATACCTTTAACATTAACTGGTTTTTTCTCCTTTTCCAGCCACTTTAAATACTCAGTAACGCTTGCTGCGCCATTGCTGTGACCCATTAGCCAAACAGGTTTTTTGTACAGCTTTGTATAGTAATCAACAGCGCTATGAATTCGCACCAAATGGTCGGTCCATCCTCGCGGATATGGATATATTGAACTTCCTTGATTCAATTTGGTGGGATTGTCAAATATGACCACATCCGTGGAACCTGAGGTTTTATCAGATTCGCTAAGTCTTTTTAGGAACAGGTTGAAAGAGTATTCCCTAAAATATCGCGAATTATCCCATTCGGGCTTCACGCCAACGCTTCCATCCCCACCAGGAATAAAAATAAGCGTCCTGGCTGGATTGTTTGAATGATAAACGTAGGTGAGGGTTGGCGCGGATGATATCGAAATCCCATCCGCTATTTGGTTCACGGAAATTATCTCTGCAAAGGAGGATATTGAGGTAAACAGCAGCCCCATTGCAATCTTATTAATGAAAGTCATGTAATTTTAAAATTTAAATAAATTAAGAATTAATAGGCTTAGCCTTGTCAGCTTGGCAGGCCTGGGCGTCGTAGTAATCCTGCCAAGCAAGCGCCGCTATTAAAAGATGATTATGCAGTTTATATGCGTGGGAAATAGTAATGTGAAAAATGATTTACTTGGCTAGTCTGATTGACTGCTCGTAGCGGGTGACAGGCGTAGCAAGAAGTAGCAGCGCATGAGGCACATACTTGCTACGGGGATTTAAT
>CANJXV010000042.1 GCA_947478935.1 Comamonadaceae bacterium | reverse complement strand
TGATCCAGGCGCGCCAGCCCTGGCCCAAGGCGTCTTGCTGTAAGCCGGGTAATGCGTCCCAGCCCACGCCTACCCAGCGGCTGCGCGCTTGGACGATGGTTTGCCCAGTTTCTACTTTAGGCGGCGCTACTGCTGCTGCCGCTGACGTAGTGGACGCAGCCGGTGTTCGGTCTTCAACCGGTGCATTCGTGGGGCTACTGGCGCAGCCGCCCATGCTTCCTACAATCAGCGCGCACACCATTGCGGCAACACCCCACCCCATGACCCTGATAATTTTGGAAACACTTGGCGCCGGCGTGTTGCTCGTGGGCATCGTGTGGTGGACCATGTTTTCCGGGCGCAAAAACGGGGAGTTGCCCCCGCAGTCTTCTGACGAAGAAACGCCACCGAAGTCGTAAGCGACTTTCACAACAAGCGGTGCTGCAAAGCCGGTAGCTGCATACGGCAACGCGCCAACTGCGCCACATCCAACTCGGCCAGTACCACGCCCGGCTCTTGCGCCTGCTGGGCCAGTATCGCGCCCCAAGGGTCAATCGCCAAAGACTGGCCCCAGGTGCGGCGCCCGTTAGGGTGCGTACCGCCTTGCGCAGCGGCCAGCACAAAACTCAGGTTTTCTACCGCGCGCGTGCGCAGCAGCAATTCCCAATGCGCTTGACCGGTGGTATAGGTAAAAGCGCTGGGCACCAGCAACACATCCGCTCCGACTGCGGAGTGCGTGCGGTACAACTCGGCAAAACGCAAGTCGTAGCACACGCTCATGCCCACTGTCCACACATGCCCGTCGCGCGAGGGCAGCGCAAATTGCACCGGCAGGTGACCGGCTTGCAGTACGCGTGATTCGTCATAGGACTCGGTGCCATTGTCAAAACGAAACAAATGGATTTTGTCGTAGCGGGCAGCACAAACGCCCTGAGGGTCAAAGGCCAGACTGCTGTTAAACACCTTGTCGCTGTGGCCTGTGGGGCTGGTAGATAAAGGCAAAGTGCCGCCCACAATCCATAAGCCCAGGCGGCGCGCCTGTGTGGATAAAAAGTCTTGAATCGGACCGCCGCCAAACTGTTCCTGAATCGCCAGCTTTTCGCTATCGTGTTGGCCAATCAGGCAAAAGTATTCGGGCAATACGGCCAACTCGGCTCCAGCTTGTGCGGCTTGTTCTAAAAGCTTGGCGGCTTGCACCAAGTTGTCCACCACCACGCCGGTAGATACCATTTGAATCGCTGCGACCTGCATACCACGCTCCTGATAAACGGGTTAAAGAAAAAGCCTGTGCGGCTTACTTAGGCGTATTGCTGCGCTCCACCTTAGTAACGCGTGGCTCTACCCAAGTACCATCTATAAAAAATTCATGCGTATTGGCCTGCACCAGGGGCTTAAGCAGCAGCCATTGCGCTAGCAATGAATAAATACCGACCACCGGATTCACTGCGGTATAGACCAAGGCGGCACCAGCGGCATTGAGCTCGGGAATCACCACCACTTTAATCGCTTGGGTTTCCTTGGCAATATCGGCGCTACCTTCCATCAAGACCACCGCATTAGGCCCCTTCATTTGCAAATTATTAGTGCGCGCCTGACCTTGCGAAATATTGACGTCTCCGCGCACAAAATCAAAGGCAAAGCCTTCGCTAAACACATCCCGAAAATCCAGCATCAAACGTCGCGGCAGCGATTGCAAACTCAGCACGCCCAGCAGTTTGCCGATATTGGGTTCACTCTTCAAAAACTGCCCATCATCCAGGGCCACATTAAAGCTGCCGGTCATGCTCGGGTAGTCCACGGTAATCGGCGATCCCAGCCAGCCCACTTGCCCCTCGATTTTTCCTTTGCCTTTGCGGATGACATTTTTCATGCCATAGCGTGTCAGCAAGTCACCGGAATCTTTGATATCGAGCTTGAAGTCCAGCTGCGTTCGGCGGCGGTCGCGTATGGATTCGGCTGGCACATTGGCTGCCGCGCCGGGTGCCGGGGGCTGTAAGCGCCAGGAGCCGCTGGCATTGAGCACTGCCTCGGGCATGCTCACATTAAAGCGCTTAAGCAGCCACTCACGCTGCGTATCGCGCGCGACGGGGGACACCTGGTTAATCGCCTCAACTTCCAGCCGCCCCAGTTTTCTGCCTTGCAACTCAAATTCCTCGGCCACCACATCGAGCGCTGGAATGCTCGAGGGCTGCTCGTCCAGTAATTTATCCACTTCCTGCGCGGCGCTGCTATTGAGTGTGAGCCGGCTTAGGCGCGCATACAGACGCCCTGCGTTGCTGATTTCTGTGCTTGTGCCGCCCAGGCCCGCCTGGCGGTACTCCAATTGCCCGCTGAACTCGGTGGTTTCGGCTTGCGCACGCCATAAGTTCCCAGTGCGCGTGGCCTTGAGGTTGACCGCATGTACTGCATGGCCACTCCAGCTGATTTCGCGGGCGCGCAGTTGCACTGCATTGGGCAGGAAATCTGTGCCTAGATCAAACTGCGGTGTACTATTTTTTTTAGGCGTACCCACGCTGTTGCCCACACCGCTGAACAGCACTGACCAAGTATCTACGTCCAGGGTGTCCATAGTCAGTCGTGCAGAAATACCTTGCGTCGGCATGGTCATGGCATCGTTAGCCCCCGCGCCAACGGCCATGGTGCCACGCAGTACCCGCGGCGCGGCGCTGGAAATATCACGCATCAAATTCAGGTTACCAACGGTGCCTAGGCTCACTTGCCACTGCTCTTGGGTTTTCGCCACTGCAGCAGTGTTTGCATCCAGCGGCGCGGACACTTGCAAACGCAGCGGCAGAGACGCTTCAGCATTTTTGGCAAGCGGTGCAGGCAGGCTTAGCGTCATGCCTTGCAAATTGGAATTAACGGTGATGTCTGGTACGCCTAAGCGCATCATGATTGTTGCTTGGTAGTTGGCAGCACCCGTGGTGTAGTGTGCCAAATTGCTCAGGCCGCCCAATTCAACAGCCTCGCGCAAACCTTCTGTGGTCACGCGCCCTTCCAGTCGCAGCAGGGCCGGGCTGGCTTTGAGGCTCGTGCCACCATCCATTGGTTTGGATGTGGAGGCCGTGGCGCTATCGGTCGCGGTGCCGAGGTTCCCCAAACTGCCATCAATGCGTACATCGCCGCCAAATAAACGTCCGGTCACGCTGTTGACGTTGTAACCATATTCGGTGAAGTTGATCGGCCCGCGCGCGCGCAAGACGCGCGGTGTGGCCGGCAGGATTTGCACATCATTGCCTTGCAAATTGATGCTACCGTTAACCGACATGCGGTTGGTATCAGCCAGTGGAAAATCGAGCTTGACACGGTATTCGGCCAGTCCGTTAACCGAGGCCTTGGCCAGCGCCTGGCCAGTCATCTCGGCCAAGGGGGAGTTGTTGGTTACGGTTAATGCATCAGCCAGTGGGCCGCGCCCTTGTGCATTGATGGACACCGTGGAGGCGCCGTACAAGTTGTTAATCACCGCGTCGCCGCGCACCATGGGTACCGTGCCCCAGAGGCCACGCATGCCATTAAGGTAGAGCGCGCTTTGGTCTATCACCAACTCGCCATTGAGCTGCGTAAAGGCAGGCCAGGGCAGCTTACCGCGTGGCACGAGCGAGGCTGGTACGTACGCGAAGGTCGCATTGCTGACATTGGCCGAGACCCGGAACTCTCCCTGGCGCGCTTGCGCAAAGGGGAATTCGCGTAAATCGCCTTTGAGTTTGAGTTTGATGTCCGACGCAATACCCGCGCGCACGGCATCGCGCACATAGTCGCGCAGGTCTTTAGATAAGGTCAGCGGAAAATAGCGCTGTACGCGGGTCAGGTCCATGCGGGCAAAGCGCCCTTGCATATCTACCGTGCCCGGCCCGGTGCGGCTTGGCTGCGTAGTCCATTGCCCCTCCAAGTCGCCCTGCACATCGGCATTGGCGATGCGCACTTTGCTGGCGCTCACGGACCAGCCGGCGGATACTTTTTTCCATTGCAGGTCGGCACTTAATTCGTTCACCGGTACCAGTGGCTCGGACAGGTGCCGCCCGAAGTCCAAGGCACCTTTGCTCATGGCCAGACGGGCACGCCCACCGCCCTCGGTCAGGTCAAGGTCCAGGTCCAGGCCGCGAAAGCCGGGCGTGCCTTCGGCTTGTGGTGCTATGCCGGCTTGGCGGATCCGGCCCTTCAGGGCGAAGCTCTCCGGGGCGATCAGTGCGCCTTTCCAGCTCGCCTGAAAACCTTGCACATTACCAACGGGCTGGTAGGCCTCTAACCAAGCGCGCAGCTTGGTATCCAGTGGAAAGCGCTGTGCGATTTGGCTCAAAGCGCCCAAATCCAAGCGTTCGGCGACCAGTTCACCACGTTCTGGCGACGAGTCAATCTTGGCGCCTTTGCCTGTCTGCGCATTCCAAATCGACAAACGTGCATTACCACCAGGCCAGCGCACGCCGTCGCTGGTTGCAAACTGCAAACCGTCGGTGGTGTATTCCATGCCGCCGTCGATGCTGCGCGCAGCCAGACGCCCGGAAGCGGTGGGCACCACCATGGAGGGCATTTGTGCAGCCTGGCCTAGCTCTACATCCTTGACCAGTACGTCGGCAGTGGCGCCCGTGAATTGGCCGTGCAGCACATCGGCCCAGGCACGCACGCTGCCACGCCCCTGGTTGACATTGGTGCCCAGGTCTACATAGTTACGTAACTGGCCCCAGTCCACATCGCTAAACAGGGCATACAACTCTCCTGACCAGGTGTTGACCTCGCCCACATGCCGGGAAAGTACCGGATGGCTAAAAAGACCCTGCACGGTGAAGCGATCGCCCCATGCGCTTGGCGGGCTGGCATCGAGCCTGAAGCTATGGCTAAAACGCCGGTTACGTAGCACCATGTCCACATCGGACAACTCCAGCGGCGCTGCGTCACGCGTTTCATCGGTCCAACGCAGTTGGCCGTGGCGGATGGTGATTTCCGGTTGGCTGAAGAACCAGTCGCTAGCCGCATCGGGCGCATCATCGATTTGGCTTAGTTGCAAGCCAGCAATCCAGATAGAGCGGTCTGGCGCGCGCCGGATATCCAGCGCTGCGCCTTCCACGTACAGTTGTTCCAAGTTGCCCGCAGCAAGCGAACGCGAGGAAACCGCCACTTTCACCATGGGCAGCGTAAGCGCCACCCGACCTTCTTTGTCCACCAATTGCAGCTCATGCAGCGCGAGCGAGGGAATCAGCCCATTGGACACCGCCTCGACATTGCCAATGCGTACCCCAACCCCCAAACGCTGCGCGGCCTGTTCTTGCAGCCAAGGGCGCAAAGTGTCGATTCGGGGCACAATGACAAAGTGCAACACCCCCCAGAACATCGCAAACAACAACCAAGCGGCGCCGACCAGGCGCAGCAGCCATGTGGCCAAAAACGCGACTGTCAACAAGGTGCGCGAGGGGGTCTTGGGGGGTTCAATCATTGGCGCGTGCAGTCAAGCATGGAATTATGACCGCCAATACACCTGCTTCGCGCGCGGAGCACTCCCGATTTGCGCAAAGAGTACGCAGGCGCTACGGAGCGACGCTGGCGATGCTGCCACAGGGCCTGCCCGATGCAAGGGCGCAAGCTACGCTCTACCAGGCGTTGCGTGCACAAAACCTTGCGGTGGGCGAGGCATTGCGCATCACCCGCCAGCAGGTGCTCGAACGCCTGTTGGTGCTAGATTGCGACGCCGGCCTAGACTTGCGCGCAGTCACGCAGTGCATGACCGAACTGGCTGAACTGGCGCTGTGCGAAGCCTATGCCCAGGCCAGTGCCGATGTGCAGGCCGTACATGGCGCGCCTTGCAAAGCCGATGGCAGCGCCAGCGCGCTGTGCGTCATCGGAATGGGCAAGCTCGGTGCACGCGAGCTCAATGTTTCCAGCGACATCGACTTGATTTATGTGTACGAGGCCGACGGCGACACCAGCGGCAATGCACAAGGGCGCAGCCGTATCTCCAACCAGGAGTACTACGGCAAGCTGGTGCGGGCGCTGTACACGTTATTGGGCGACACCACCGAGCATGGCTTTGTGTTTCGGGTGGACCTGGCCCTGCGCCCCAACGGCAACTCCGGCCCGCCCGCGGTGTCGCTTGGCGCCTTAGAAGAGTATTTCCAAACCCAGGGCCGTGAGTGGGAGCGCTTTGCCTGGCTCAAAAGCCGGGTGCTGGCGCCGCAGTCCAGCGTGGGCAGCGCCTTTGCGCTGCAATTGCGCGCGGTCGTTACGCCTTTTGTGTTTCGTAAATACCTGGACTACAACGTGTTTGACGCGCTGCGCGTGCTGCACCGGCAAATCCGTGAGCACGCAGGCAAACGCAGCGCCGGCCACCCCGGGCGGCACAACGATGTCAAGCTCTCGCGCGGAGGCATCCGCGAAATTGAATTTACCGTACAGCTATTGCAAGTGGTGCGCGGCGGGCAGTTCCCCGAATTGCGTACCCGCCCCACGCTGAGCGCTTTGCAGCGCCTGGTGCAAGCGGATCTGATGCCAGCCGAAAAAGCCCAGGCCTTGCAAGAAGCCTATGTTTTTTTGCGCCGCGTCGAACACCGCATCCAGTACCTAGATGACCAGCAAACCCATGTGCTGCCCACAGCCGATGCTGATCTGGCCTGGATCGCCGATACCCTGGGCATTGCCAGCACCAGCGCATTTTTAGTGCAGCTAGACCACCACCGCGAAAACGTGGCGCAAGAGTTTGATGTGCTGCTCGGCGGTAGTGACAAAACTTGTACAGGCTGTAAATCGGGCGAGGGCGGTATGGCCACGCCAGGCGCTGCGCCGGTGACCGACCTAGACAGTGTGCTCGCGCAGTTGCCCAAAGCGATGCAAGAGCACCTGGCGCTGTGGCGCGATCATCCACGCATCCTGGCCTTGCGCGAGGAATCGCGTGGCCGCTTGCTGCGCTTGGTGCAACGCACCGGCCAATGGCTGCATCAGGGCGAAATCAACCAGGACGCAGCAGTGCGTTTGATGGACTGGATGGAGTCACTGCTGCGCCGAGAAAGCTATCTGGCTTTGTTGGTGGAGCGCCCGGCGGTGCACCAGCGCTTGCTGCGGCTTTTGGGTGCGGCGCGTTGGCCAGCGCGCTACTTGCTCAAGCACCCGGGCGTGATCGACGAATTGGCGGGCGGCAGCATGGTGCGCGAACGCTTTGACGCTGCGGCCTGCGAGGCCGATATCGAGCGCCGCTGTAAAGCCTTGCGCAACAGCGGTGAAGAGGACGAAGAAAACCTGCTCAACCTGCTGCGCCGCGCGCACCATGCCGAAGTATTTCGCACGCTGGCGCGCGACGTCGAAGGCCTGATTACGGTAGAGCAGGTAGCCGACGATTTAAGCGCTTTGGCCGAAGTGATTTTGCGCATCACCACCCGCTGGTGCTGGCAGCGCATGAAGCAGCGCCATGGCGAATTGCCGCGCATCGCCATCATTGCTTATGGCAAGCTCGGTGGCAAAGAACTTGGCTACGGTGGCGATCTGGATATCGTGTTTTTGTACGATGATCCAGATGAACGCGCGGGTGAAATCTACGGCACGCTGGTGCGCAAACTGATTAACTGGCTCACGGTGAAAACGGGCGAGGGCGACCTCTACGAAATCGACACCGCGTTGCGCCCCAATGGCAGTTCAGGCCTATTGGTGACTACGTTTGACGCTTATGCCGACTACCAGCAGCAGCGCGGCTCCAACACCGCCTGGACCTGGGAACACCAGGCCATGACCCGCGCTCGTTGCGTGCTGGGCAGCGCCAACCTGCTCAGCCGTTTTGACGCCATCCGCGAAGCGGTGATTTGCAGCCCCCGCGACCATGGTGCACTGCGCAGCGAAATTGCTGGCATGCGCGACAAAGTACGCGCCGCCCACGCGGTGCCTGCGGATCGCTTTGACGTCAAGCACAGCCCCGGCGGGATGGTTGACATTGAATTTGCGGTGCAATTTTTGGTGCTGGCGCATGGGCAGGCGCATCCGGGCTTGCGTGCTAATGTGGGCAATATCGCGCTTTTGCAAGTGGCGCAAGACTGCGGTTTGCTACCCCAGCCACTAGGTTATGAGGCTGCCCAGTCTTACCGAACCCTGCGGCGTATCCAGCATAAGGCGCGGCTCAATGAAGAGCCTACGCATGTGGCTTTGGGGGATGCTCTCCTTGAGCGGCAAGCTGGCTTGGCCGTTTGGAAATCAGTGTTTGGAGCTTAGCGCTCTGGGTCTTGCTTTGCTTTATGGGTTTCCCTGTGGGACTGTTTTTGCCCTCTGCTTTTTTATCCCCCGCTGGTTTACCCCCGCTTTCCCCCCGCCCCTTCACCCCGCCGGGGTGAAGGGGAGCTGGGATACCCAATTTGGTTTTTTTGTATTGGAGCGGTGTTTTTGACTCGGGGCGCTGCGAGGCGGGTTTGTTGGCCCAGATTGGGGAACGATGCGGTCGTAGTGAATGAATTGATGATTGGGGTGCCTGCGGCTGCCGCGGCCGCGGCGCACGCTCCGCGCTAACAAGCGTGTGCAAGGTGAGCACAGCGAACGAGCACACGCGGTAATGGGGCTTCCTAGGCCATTGGCTCGCCTTTCTTTTGCTTATCTTTTCTTTGGCGAAGCAAAGAAAAGTAAGGCCCGTGGCAGGCGTAAGCCCTGCGGCAGGCAACAAGCCGGCTGCAAGCCAACCCCCGGCTTTCAAACCGCCTTCAAAAACGCCCCCAATTGCTTCACCGAAGCATCCGCCTCCGCAAACCGTCCCGCAAATATTTGCCACACATGCCACATACCTTCAAACTCTTGCAGCTGCACCGTCGATCCCGCCGCTTGCATATTGGCGGCCAGTGCCTGCGCGTCGCCTAACAGGGCTTCATGTTCGCCGACGTGGATCAGGGTGCGCGGCAAACCGTGCAGCGCTGCGAAGTGGGGCGATGCCAAAGGCTGCGCCAAGTCCTTGGTGCCGGCATACAACTGGGCCGCCATAGTCAGTGTCGAGGTGTCGGGAAAAAACGGATCTACTGCCGCTTTGCTGCGGTGCGTAGGCAGGCTGAGCGTCAAATCGGTCCAGGGCGAAAGCAGGGCCATGGCGCCGGGTGCAGCGTGGCCGGTATCGCGCAAACGCAGGGCCAGCGCGATCGCCAGGCCGCCACCAGCTGAGTCGCCTGCCAGCACGATGGTGCGTGCCGGGTCTTCCCGATGCAGCGCCAGGTAGGCGGCGTGGGCATCGTCCACGGCAGCGGGGAAGGGGTGCTCAGGCGCAAGCCGGTAGTCCAGCAAAAAACAATTCAGCCCCGCCGCTTTGGCCACATGCCCGGCCAGGCCGCGGTGGGTGTGGCAGGAGCCGGTGATGTAGGCGCCGCCATGCAAATACAAAATGACCGAGTCAGCGCGAGCCCCCGCTGGCCGCAGCCATTCGCCTGGGCAGTCGCCCAACTGCGCTGCTTGCACTTGCACGCCTTGAGGCGCTGGAAACATGCGCTGGGACGATTTGTCGCGCGCTGCGCGCACCTGCTCGAGGCTGCCGCCGCGCACAGCGAATTTGCGCAATTGGCGTTTGACGGCGTAGTAAAAAAAGCGGGACTTTAAAGATGGCAACGCATACTCCTGTACTGCCGCTGAGCGGCTCAATAACGATACATCCGCGAGTCGCGTTTATGCGCCGCTGCCTTGCGTCAATTGCAGTGCAAATGTGCGAATTCCGCGCAGCAGCATCTCGATCGCCACGGATACCAGCACCAGGCCCATCAGACGCTCGATGGCCGTCACCACGCGCGTGCCGATTACACGTTGAATGCGCTCAGCCGATACCAGCACCGTTGCGCTGATCAGCATAGTGACGCACAGCGCGGCCACCCATTCCAGGCGCTTCTCCGGTTGCTGCGACACCAGCAACAATACGGTGGCCAAGGCCGAAGGCCCGGCAATTGAGGGCACGGCCAGGGGCACGATCAAAGGCTCTATCAGCAGCTCGGCTTCGGCTTGCGTGGGCGGTGGAAACACCATGCGCAGGGCGATTAAAAACAGAATCACGCCACCGCCGATTTGCAGCGCCAACTCGCTTAAATTCATCACCCGCAAAAAGCCTTCGCCGACAAACATAAAGGTCAGCAGCAAAAAGAAGGCGATAGAAATCTCGCGCAAGATAACGCGCGGCTTGCGCGCTTGCGGTACGTGCTTGAGCGCATTGGCAAACACTGGAATATTGCCCACCGGGTCGGTAATCAGCACTAGCAAAATCGTGGCCGAGACAAAGGTGTAATTCATCATGTGGCGTACACCGTGTCCAGTGACGCAAAGCCTTTGATCTCCAGCGGGTTGCCGCTGGGGTCTAGAAAAAACATGGTCCATTGCTCGCCGCTTTGCCCGGCAAAACGCAGTTGCGGCTCCATCACAAAGGCCACCTGGGCATCGCGCAAACGCTGTGCCAGCGCTTGCCAATCTGGCAGGGCCAACACCAGACCTAAGTGCGGCATGGGCACCAGGTGGTCCCCCACGTGTCCTGTCAGCGTCGTCTTAAACGGCTCGCCTAAGTGCAGGGAAATCTGGTGACCAAAAAAATCGAAGTCCACCCAGGTATCGGTACTGCGCCCTTCAGCGCAACCCAATACATCCCCATAAAAAGCGCGAGCGGATTGCAAATCGGTGACATGGTAGGCGAGGTGAAACAGGCTTAAAGGTGTGGTCGCGGGCATGCCGGGATGATAAGCCTTGGGTTATTGCTCGGATGGGCTTCAATGCCCCAGCGCGATTTCAATCCAGCGGCCCGTGCGCAGCAAGTGCGCGTCCTGTCGGTACGCTGCTACCAATTGCAACCCCAAGGGTAGCCCGTTGGCCGCGTGGCCGATAGGAATATTCAAAGCCGGCAAGCCCAGGAAACTCCAGAGCGCACAAAACACCGGATCGCCCGTGGACGCTAAACCTTCTGGCGCCCCGCCCGTGGCAGGAACGGTGAGGAAGGCATCAAAGCCCTTGAGCTGCGCCGTGGCGTCGGCGCGTAAGCGGATCTGCAAATTACGCGCGGCTAGGTATTCAAATGCAGAACGGGCGGCGCCTTGTGCCACCAGTTCTTTGATATGGACACTGAGGCGATCGGGGAAGCGCGCCACATGCTCGCGGTGCACCGCGCCGCCTTCGGCTTCGAGCAGGCAAAACATCGCATCCACACCCGTCCAGTATTCATCGGGCAGTGCAAACGCTTCCACCACGGCGCCTTGTGCGCGCAACGCGGCAATCGTCGATTGCATCGCCTGGTGTTGGTCCGTGGTGATGCGTTCATCAAAAGGCGTTTGCACATAGGCTAAGCGTGGCGAGGCTAGGGGTTCTAAGCCGCTTTGCGCATCCATGGGCACTTGTGGCACTGCGATGCTGTCGGGCTCGGTGGGCGTGAGGTTGCGCAGCAGGTTAAAGGCATAGGCCACATCGTTGACCGAGCGCGCCAGAAAACCCATATGGTCGAGCGCGTCAGACACCGGAAATGCGCCGGCACGCGGCACCGCGCCAAAGCTGGCCTTCAAACCCACAATGCCGCAAAACGCCGCCGGGCGGATCACCGAACCCACGGTTTGCGTGCCCAAACCCAAGGGCAGAATGCCTGCGGCCACGGCGGCTGCCGAACCGCTGGACGAACCGCCAGGCGTATGCCTAGAGTTGACCGGGTTGACGGTAGGGCCGGGGTGGCGCCAGGCAAATTCAGTGCTCACGGTTTTGCCAAAAACTGCCCCCCCTAGCTGGCGCACGCGCGCCACCACCGCAGCGTCATAGTCCAGCACCTGGTCGGTATAAATGGCCGAACCATAGGTGGTGCCCAGTTCGCATGTGGCGATTAAATCTTTCACGCCGACTGGGATGCCAGCCCATGGTCCGTCGCCGATGCCATCGAGCAATTGCTGCGAGGGCGTGCGCGCCACAAAAGCGTGCAATGAGGGCTCTAACTGGTCCGCCAGATCAATGCATTGCTGCATATAGGCGTGGGGCGACAGCTGTCCGCTGGCAATGACACGGCTTGCTGCAAACAGGCCAAGGGGGAGTTTTTTCATAAAAAGCCTCATGGAAATGCGGGCAAAACACAAAAGCTGTGGGCCGGAAGCAAGCAGCCGCCCGATGCCAAGCCGACGGCAGTTGATGCATCTTATTTCAAGCGCGTGGATATTCGCTTGTCGCCGCAGGGTGTTGGAACGGAGTGCCATCGATGGGGGCTTTAGCTTGGGCATTGGCCAGGCCGCGCGCTGCCATAATCGTTCCATGACTCTGCATACCTTGCGCAAATCCACCGCCCTGGCGCGTTGGGTATTGCTGTGGTGGTGCATGGCGCTGGGCGTGGCGGTGGCTGCGCCCTGGGTCCAGCCGGTGCAGCACACGCTGGTGTGCAGCGCTTCGGGCAGTGTGACGGTGCAGGACACGGGAGCGCCTGATACGCCCCTTGCCCAGCATCTCGATTGCGTGCTCTGTCTGGCCGCTGGTGCACCACCGGTTTACATCTCGGCTTTGCCTGTTGCTAGCGCCGCGCCAATTTTGGGCACGCGCCAAGCCGCAGCGCTTGCGCCGTACCGCCTAAGCGCCGCCCCGCCACCGGGACGCGGACCGCCCAGGGCTTAAACCCAGCCGCTGCGCAGCCTGTGATGGCTGCATTGCGCCATGTTTTAAGCATGCGCCCGGCCTTAGTCCTGAACCAGTGTTGTCGATCGAAGCGCTACCTTGTGCCTGCGCGCTATCGATGATTTTTCCATTCCTAAATACTATTTACTATGCATTTATTCAAAAACTCTTTAGTGCTGCTTGTCAGCACCTTGGCCCTGGCTAGCATCCCGGCACAAGCCCATGTGGTGTTGCAAGATGGCGCCGCTGCCGCCAATAGCAGCTACCGCGCTACGTTTCGGGTAGGCCACGGCTGCGATGCCGAGTCGACCACGGGTATCCGCGTGACGATTCCCGCCGGTTTCAACGGAGCGCAACCCATGCCCAAGCCAGGTTGGACCGTGAAGACCATCGTTGGCACCTTACCCGTACCCTATGAAAGCCACGGTACAAAATACACCGAAGGCGTGCTGGAAATAAGCTGGACCGCCAACAGTGCTGACAATGCCTT
>CANJXV010000041.1 GCA_947478935.1 Comamonadaceae bacterium | reverse complement strand
TCACTGGATTTGCGTAGAAACATCATGGGCGAATGTTAGGTTAATGAAAAGGGTTATGGGGCCAAGTAAATTGATGGCATCATTCAAATATTTCGAACTTAAAGGCATCCCACATGCAATCGGCACGCGATTATCTGACGCCCGACACCCTGGCTATGCTGCAAACCATCTCCGAGCAAGGCAGCTTTGCCGCTGCTGCGCGGGCCCTACATCTGGTGCCCAGCACGCTCACCTACCGCGTGCGCCAGATTGAAGAAGCGCTGGACGTTCTCCTATATGACCGCAATTCGCGCCAGGCCAAGCTGACCCCGGCGGGGGCCGAATTGCTGCGCGAAGGCGCACGACTACTGGAAGACATCGACGCAGTGGCCAACCGGGTCAAGCGCGTGGCCACCGGCTGGGAGTCACAACTGACGATTGCGCTGGACACCGTCGTCGTACGCGCCACGATCATGGATTTGTGCGAACACTTCTTTAGCCTGTCGCCTCCCACCCGCTTGCGCCTGCGCGACGAAGCCTTGTCCGGCACCATGGGCTGCTTGATCGCCGGCCAGGCCGATTTGGCTATCGGCGTCGGGCCCGATGCGCAGGGGCAAACCGGCATTCACATCAAAGCCTTGGGCACGGTTCCCTTTGTATTTGCGGTTGCGCCAGGCCATCCCCTGGCTGCTGCGCCAGAGCCCCTCAGCAATGCGCTGATGCAGCGGCACCGTGCGGTGGCCGTTGCTGACTCGGTGCAGCGGGGCAGCGGCATGAGTTTTGGCCTTTTCCAAGGACAAGATGTATTTACCGTGGGCAGCATGCATGCCAAGCTCGACGCCCAGTTGCGCGGCCTGGGCAGCGGTAACCTGCCCCTTCCGATGGCCGCGCCGCATATTGCGAGCGGCCGACTGGTCGCCAAGCGCACCGAGCAAGCAGTGCGCCAGGCGCCTATCCACTACGCTTGGCGTGGAACCAAAGCTTCGCCGCCGGGGCGGGCCTTGCAATGGTGGCTCGACCAATTAGATAGCGAAACGACGCGCAAGGCTTTGCTGGCATCCTGATGCGGCAGCGGGTGTACAGTTGGCGGCATGCCGAAAGCGGTGACACAAAAAAAGCCAAGGAGAACCACGCATGCACAGGCCCAAAAACATTGCCATCGTCGGCGCCGGACTGGCCGCTATTAGCTGCGCTCGTACGCTGGTGCAAGCCGGGCACCGCGTCACTCTGTTTGAAAAGAGCAAAGGCGTGGGCGGACGCATGTCGACGCGGCGTAGCCCTTTTGGCACTTTTGACCATGGCGCCCAGTATTTCACCGTGCGCGACCCGCGCTTTGCCCTGGCCTTGGAAACGGCCCCCGGCGTGTGCCGCGCCTGGAGCGTGACGATGGTGCAGGTGCTGGACCAACATGGGCGCGTGGCAGCGGCCGGACTACCCGCACGCGAGCCCCATTGGGTGCCGGGGCCAGGTATGCGCGATTTAGCCGTCGCTTGGGCCGCCCCGATTTCTGAGCACATCCGCCTGGAAACCTGCGTCATGGCCATAGAGACCGACGCGCTGCACAAAGGCCAATGGCAATTGCGCACCCGTGGCAGCGACGACAGCAGCGGTGTGCACGGCGGCTTTGATCACGTGCTGATGGCGATTCCACATCCGCAAGCAGCGGCCTTGCTGCGCACCCTGCCCGCCAAGACCCATGGCACTGCAGCCCTATTGCAATCGCTGGACGGTGTCAGCGTGCAGCCTTGCTGGACGCTGATGCTGGCTTTTCCGCAAGCAGTGCAACCGGGCTTGACCACGCTGGGCCCGCAATGGAACGCGGCGCGCAGCACCCACCACCGTATCGCCTGGCTGGCACGCGAATCGAGCAAGCCGGGGCGCGGCATTGTGGAGCGCTGGACGGTGCAGGCCAGTGCCGCCTGGTCCCAAGAACATATCCGCGACGACGTGCCGCGCGCACAAGGCAAATTGCTCAAAGCCTTTGCCGAAGTCACAGGCATCCGCGCCCAACCGGCCTATGTGGAAGCGCACCGCTGGCTCTACGCAAAAACCGACAAGCCCCTGGGTCGCAGCCATGTGTGGGATGCTAAGTCCGGCATCGGACTGTGCGGCGACTGGTGCCTGGGCCACCGGGTGGAAAACGCATTCGTATCGGGTTTGGAACTGGCGCTTGCAATCGGCTGACAATTTTTTGCACTACCGGGGCCGCTTTGCGCCCTCGCCCACCGGCCCCTTGCATGCGGGCTCTTTGGTCGCCGCCCTGGCCAGTTGGCTGGACGCCCGCGCACACGGCGGCCAATGGCTGGTGCGCATCGAAGACGTCGATACCCCGCGCACCGTGCATGGTGCTGACCGAGTAATACTTTCGCAATTGGAAGCCTGCGGCCTGCATGCTGACGCGCCACCCGTTTGGCAAAGCGCTCGCACCGGTCTGTACCGCGCAGCATTGGATAGCTTGGTGGCGGGCGCTCTCGCCTACCCCTGCGCCTGTTCGCGCAAAGACATCGAAAACGCCAACACCGCCCATGTGCTGCGCCCGCGCCACGCCGAACTGCGCTACCCCGGCACCTGCCGCCACGGCCTACATGGCAAAGCCGCACGGGCCTGGCGCCTGCGCACCGAGGGCGCCGCGATAAGCTGGCAAGACCGCGCCGCCGGGCCACAAACGCAGGATGTGGACGATGCGGTGGGCGACTTCGTGCTGCTGCGCGCCGATGGCTGCTTTGCCTACCAATTGGCCGTGGTGGTAGATGACGCCGACCAAGGCATCAGCCATGTGGTGCGCGGCGCGGACCTGCTGGACAATACCGCGCGCCAAATCCAGCTGCAAAGATGTCTGCAGCTACCCACGCCGCAGTACCTGCATACCCCGCTAGTTCTGGGCGCGAATGGCGAAAAGCTTTCCAAACAAAACGGCGCGCAAGCCATCGACACCAACGAACCGCTGCACGCTTTGAACCAGGCTGCCACCGCCCTTGGCCTGCCTGCGCAACCGGGCGGCATCGACCATGCGCTGGCCGTCTGGACGGCGGCTTGGGCGTCGGCTTGGGCAGGTGCAGAACGCCAGGCCCGCGCCACCTAAAATTGAGCGCATCAGGCCAGCAAGCGGCCCTCTGTGCGCCACGCGCATCCCCCACCCATGCAAAACAATAATTACCCCGAGCCCGACGCCCCAACGGTGTTTATGCGCACCGTTAAAAGCTACGTCTTACGCGCAGGCCGGGTAACGCACGGCCAGGCCAAAGCCGTGGAGACGCTGGGACCGCAGTTCTTGCTGCCCTACCGTCCATCACTCATCACCTGGTCCGAGGCGTTCGGCAGCAGCCAGGCACCCGGCAGCACCCGGCCCGTGGTGCTGGAGATCGGCTTTGGCATGGGCGAAGCCACAGCGCAGATTGCAGCCACCTTGCCCGGCACGGATTTTTTATGCTGCGAAGTTCATCAAGCCGGCGTGGGCGCCTTGCTTAAGCGCATTGGCGAAGCGGGATTGGGCAATATCCGCATATGCGCGCATGACGCGGTGGAAGTGATCAACCAGATGCTGCCCCTGGCGAGTCTGGATGGTATTCACATTTTTTTTCCCGACCCTTGGCACAAAACTAAGCACAACAAGCGCCGTTTAATACAAGTGCCGCTAGTCGAAAAATTGGCGCAACGCCTCAAGCCCGGTGGCTATTTGCACTGCGCCACTGACTGGCAGCCGTATGCCGAACAAATTTTGGAAGTTTTGGAAGCTCAGCCCCTGCTGCACAACCAAGCGCGCAGCGCATACCCCGGCTTACAAGGCTACGCGCCCAAGCCGGATTACCGGCCTTTAACCAAATTTGAAAACCGGGGGCTCAAGCTAGGCCA
Source organism: Comamonadaceae bacterium (assembly GCA_947478935.1). GTDB lineage: Bacteria > Pseudomonadota > Gammaproteobacteria > Burkholderiales > Burkholderiaceae_C > Allorhodoferax. The sequence continues at coordinate 9,491 of CANJXV010000041.1, read as the reverse complement.
CGGCGTGTGGGATGTGGTCTGCCTGCGGCGCTAGGCCATGCGATTAGCCAACGTGCTGCGCGGCTTACCCACGCATGATGGCGTAAGCGCAAGCCGGGTTGTCATAGCGCCAGGCCGCTGGGCGCGCGTGATGGACTTTTTGCTTGCTCGTTTCCCACATATCAGCCCGCAGGATTGGCAACAGCGATTGGCCCAAGGTCAGGTGCTGGGCGACCAGGGGCAGCCATTGCAAGCGGACACGCCGGCCCTGGAAGGCGGCTGGCTGTATTACTACCGCGCCGTTGAAAATGAAGCAGTGATCCCATTTGAACATCAGGTGCTTTACCGTGATGCACATTTGCTGGTGGTGGACAAGCCACATTTTTTACCCGTCGTTCCTTCTGGTAAATATTTACAACACACCTTGTTGCTGCGCTTAAAACAAAGCTTGGAGCTGCCACACCTGGTACCCATCCACCGAATCGACCGCGACACGGCCGGGTTGGTCATGTTTTCACTGCAAACGGCGAGTCGCGATGTCTACAGCGCATTGTTCAGAGAACGGCGGGTGGAGAAAACCTATGAGGCCACCGCCGCTTTTAATGCCGCGCTGGCAGTACCGGTGCGGCGCGAAAGCTGTATCCAGGTAGGAGCGCACTTTATGCAACAAGCCGAAGTACCGGGCGCTGTCAACGCCATTACCGAGGTCGATGTACTGGAAGTCTGCGGGCCCTGGGCACGCTACCAACTGCGGCCTTTAAGCGGACAGCGCCACCAGCTGCGTGTGCACATGATGGCGCTCGGGCTGCCGATTTTGAATGACGGTATCTACCCCCAACTCACGCCCGAGGGCAGCAGCGATCCGGGCAAGCCGCTGCAATTGCTAGCCAAAAGTCTTGCGTTCAAGGACCCGGTCAGCGGGCGGTCCATGGTGTTTGAAAGCCAATTGCGCTTGCTGCCCCTGCCCCCTCTTTAAGCTGTGATTTCTTTGGCGCTGATGCGGTAGCGGAAATCATCCGGCGCATACGCGTCCAGGCGCTGACCGCCCGTCTCGGCATGCGGATACATCAAAAATCCCAGACGCGGGCCTTTGGCATTTGGTAGCACCACATCATGTGCGGTGTTGTAGGCCATCCAGTTGCCTTCCCAGCCGCCAAACAATACGCGGTTGACCGGCGCCACCACCGGGTTGCGCGGGTCTTTGATCCAATCGGCGGTTTCCTGGCGCATGACCTTGGCCACGTCCGCCGGGTCCATAGCCACCCAGCCATGGCCTTGTAAATAGACCTCGGCGCGGCAGTGTTGCGCGCCTTGCAGCTTGGCGGAAATACCACCCAGTTCTTTGTAGCCAAATGCGCTGGGCGCGACACGCAAGCCATACACATCGCGCGCAGGCAAGCCCACCGAGCGGCACAAGCCCACGAACAAGGCATTGAGGTCAGCGCACTTACCACCCAAGTTGCCGGTTTCTAGCATGGTCTGGATGTCCCCTTCGCCGCAACCGCGCACCTTGGGCTCGCGGTAGGTATTGGTCACTATCCAGTCGAATATTTTTTGGGCTTTTTCGACGTCGGTACGCGCACCTCGGGTCGCCTCGCTGGCGGTGCTCAGCACAATGCCATCGACCGGAATCAGCGCGGTCGCGCGCGTCCATTGCGCCAAAGAAGCGGTAGATTCAGAGGGCGCAGATTTTTGCTTCCAGTCCTGCAAACGGTTTTGTGTTTGAACGCGGCTGGTCACTTCCACAAAGGGCTGCGCCTGCGCGGCGTCAAACTCGGCATAGACCATGCGCGCGCCCTCGCTGCCATCGGCCAGCATGCGGGCGCTGCCGTTGCTGTTCATGGCCGATTCCAAGGACTTTTGCCAGGCCGTGTTCACACTGGGCACCGGCACCCAGACGCGTGTCTGGCCGCGCGGGGCGGCAATGTCGACGCGGGTGGTCACTTCAAAGGTGCGCCATGCGCCGGGCTGCGGGGCAAACTGGCGCTCGGGGGTTTGGTCGCTGTGCGCCAAGCTGTACAGGGGAAGGCTGCTAGCTGCGCAGGAAGCGGCAGCGCGAAGAAATTGGCGACGCGCAGGCTGCGACGCGCCAGTGAAAACGGTGGTCATACAAGGAACTCCGGATATAGATAAAAAGCGCGTACGGCGTAGCAATAAATACCCCGAATAGCGCGAAAACTACCAGCCTTTTCGTAATCGCTTACGAGTGGTCGGCAGCGGGCGGATTATCGCTGCTGCAACAGGTATATTGCGGGCCTGCCATTGAGGTGTGCCATGCGGGTGTGCGCCCTCTGTTCGCGCGCACCGCAGTGCACCGCCCTTGCCTTACCGACCCCACCGAGAATCGTCTACTTGTCCTCTGAAACCCAGCCTCCATTGGCGGCCCCTGACAGCGCGCAAATTTGGGCCCAGCAAGCCTTTGGCGCTTTTAGCCATGTGTTGCATGCAACGCCGGGCTTTCGCCAGCGCGAAGGACAGATCGCCATGGCGCAATGCGTGGCCGATACCTTAAGCCGCGCCGATCTGGGCGACTGCGAGGACCCGCAGCGCGCGATTGCTGTGATCCAGGCAGGAACCGGCGTGGGCAAGTCAGCCGCCTATGCCAGCACTGCGATAGTGATGGCCTTGCAGCGCAAAACACGGGTGATGATTTCCACGGCAACGGTGGCGCTGCAAGAGCAACTCATGCAAAAAGACTTGCCGGCGCTGGCCGCCAGCATGGAGCAACCCTTTGCGTTTGCGCTGGCAAAAGGGCGCGGGCGCTATGTATGCAAGCTCAAGCTGGAGCGTCTGGTGGGCAGCAGCGGCGCCGAGGATGATTTTTTTGAGGAGGACTTTCAAGCGGTGGCGCTGGGCGCGGCCTCGCAGGAGGCCTTGGAAGAGCGGCGCTTTAGGCTCTATGAACACATGGCCGCCGCGCTGGCGACGGGCCGCTGGGACGGTGACCGCGACAGCCTGAACGAAGCGCCTGAGGCGCAGGACTGGGCTACCGTGGCTGCAGAGCGGCATAGCTGCACCGTGCGGCACTGCCCACGCTTTCGGGACTGCAGCTACTACCAAGCGCGCAACCGGCTGGCAGAAGCGCAGGTGATCGTCGCCAACCACGACCTGGTGCTGGCCTCGCTGGGTATGAAAACCCTGCCCGAGCTGAACAATTGCCTGCTGGTGTGTGACGAGGCGCACCACCTACCCGCAGTCGCTTTAGACCAATTTAGCAGCGCCATGGAACTAGCTAGCCTGCGCTGGCTGGACCGCTTGCCCAAGGTCTTGCAAGACGTAAGCAGCATGCTGCAACTGGATCTGGACCCGGACGTGAGCACCGTCAGCAGCCAGCTCAAAGCCGCACTCAACCAATTGGCACGTATGGTGCTGGACCTGGTACACGCCAGCACCCAGGGGCAGGACGGAACGCTGCGCTTTGCGCATGGCATGCTGCCCGAAGCATTGGGCGAGCCCTTGGCACTGGTGCTGGCGCAGGCCACCGGATTGGCGCAGGCGCTGGACGCGCTGGGCGCGCAGATCAAACAGATCGCCAAGGACGACCCGGTGCAAGCGCTGCAATGCAGCCAACAATACGCGAAGCTGGGACCGCTAGCGCCGCGCCTTGGCGCACTTACATCGACCGCCAGCCTGTTGCTAGAACACGGCGAGCAGCCGCTGGCCAAATGGCTGCAATGCAAAAGCGAAGGGGGCTTTTTGCTGATCAGCGCCCATGCCTGCCCCATGGTGCCGGGCGACTTGTTGCGCCAGTTTGTTTGGAGCCAGGCCCGCGCGGCCATACTGACCTCGGCTTCGCTCACCAGCTGCGGCAGCTTTGACTATTTTTTGCAGGAATGCGGGCTCTCGGGCAACCCGGATGTGCAGGCCCTCGAAGTCTCCAGCCCTTTTGACTACGCCACGCAAGGCACGCTCACGGTGGTGCACACCATGGCGGACGCCAAAAACGTGCAGGCCTATACCGGCGAAGTGGTGGAATACCTGATGCAAGACCTGGCGCAGGTGCAGCATGGCGCCTTGGTCTTATTCACCTCGCGGGCGCAAATGCGTGCGGCGACCGACGTTATTCCCGCGCGGCTTTTGGAAAGCGTGTTGGTGCAAGGCAGCACCTCACGCACGCGCTTGCTGGCCGCGCATATGGCGCGGTTGGAGGCGGGTCTGCCATCCATTATTTTTGGCTTGCAATCCTTTGGCGAGGGCCTGGATTTGCCGGGCCGCTTGTGCGAAACCGTGTTTATCACCAAGCTGCCGTTTGCACCCCCCTCCGAACCGGTGGATGAGGCGCGCGCCGAATGGCTGCGCCGCATGGGGCGCGACCCGTTTAATGAACTCGTCATCCCGGCCACCGGCATCAAGTTACTGCAATGGACGGGCCGCGCCATACGCACGGAAGAAGACCGCGCGCAGGTGATTTGCTATGACAAGCGCCTAAGTGAGCAGGCCTATGGCCGGCGCATGCTGCAAGGCCTGCCGCCCTACCGCTTTTTGCAGCGCAAATAGGGAGTTGGCAGGCGTAAAAAAACCGGCCCGAAGGCCGGTTTTTTTGTTGTCGCATTCCGTGATTAACGGATAACCGACAGCACTTCCAACTTGCCACCGCGCACGGTTTGCAGCGTCAGAGCGCCATTCACGATGTCACCTTTGTTGTCAAAGCCGATAGCACCAGTCACACCTTGGTAGTCTTTGGTAGCAGCCAAAACAGGCAGGTATTTTTCTGGATCAGAAGAACCCGCCTTAACCATTGCGGCGACCATCAACTTGACGCTGTCATACACATAAGGTGCATACACTTGGACGTCAGCACCGAACTTGGCTTTGAAACGCTTTTCGAAGTCGATCTTAGCGGCTTCGTACTTGCTGCCTTTTTCCACGCCACCGGCTTCTGCGCAATAGACTTGGTTGTCAGCAATCGCGTCGCCGCCGAGCTTGACCAACTCTGCCGAGCAGATGCCGTCACCACCCATAAACTTGGCACTGATACCGAGCGATTTCATCTGGCGCAGCATCGGGCCTGCAACTGCGTCCATACCGCCGAAGAACACCACATCAGGCTTTTTGCCTTTGATGGTGGTCAGGATGGCGTTGAAGTCGGTGGCTTTGTCGGTGGTGAACTCTTTGGCAACAATGCTGCCGCCAGCTGCCACGACGGCTTTGCTGAACTCGTCAGCCACGCCTTGGCCGTAAGCGGTACGGTCGTCGATCACGGCAATGGCTTTGCCTTTAAGCGTGTTGACAGCGTACTTGCCCAAGGTGCCACCCAATTGGGTGTCATCAGCCACCACGCGGAAGGTGGTTTTGAAACCTTGGCGTGTGTACTTGGGGTTGGTAGCAGAAGGAGAGATTTGGGGGATGCCCGCATCGCTGTAGATTTTGGAAGCGGGGATGGATGTACCAGAGTTCAAGTGACCAATCACACCAACAACTTTGGCATCGGCCAGCTTTTGAGCAACTGCGGTACCTTGCTTGGGATCAGCGCCGTCGTCTTCGGTCATCAATTTGATGGTGACTTTTTTGCCGCCGATGGTGACGCCCGCTGCGTTGAGTTCTTCAACGGCCATGATGGCGCCGTTTTCGTTGTCTTTACCTAAGTGGGCAATAGCGCCGCTGGTGGGACCTACGTGGGCGATGGTCACAACGCTTTGTGCCATTGCCAATCCGGTGGACAGTGCCAGTACGGCGGCTGCGAGGGTTTTTAGTTTCATGACAGTCAAACTCCATTCAATAGATAAAAAAATTTGCCTAAAGCCCGAAGGCTGGACAGCGGCTCAAATTCTACTGCTTCACTGCCCCAAGTGCAGCTGTTATTTCAGTCTCATGACGCAGCGCCTTGTAAATTCAAGGGCGCGACTAGGCGAACTCTGCGGGTTACTACTTACAGCCCACCGTGGGATTGAGCCGACATCATGAACAGCATGGGGATAGAAAGCATCGTATTGGTGCGTGAAAACAGCATAGCCATGCGGGCGGCGGCAGCTTTTTCAGCCGGTTCCACCTGCACAATGCCCAGGGCTTTCTTCTGGTTTGGCCAAATGATGAACCAGACGTTAAAGGCCATGATCAGGGCCAGCCACATGCCTATACCAATGGCCGCAAAGCCAATTTGCAGCCGCAACGCCGCGTGCAAATAGCCTTGCAGGCTGGCGACGATCAGGCCGGTAACCACCGTTGCCAAGGCTGCCCAACGGAACCAAAACAGTGCGGTCGGTGCAATCACCTTGCTGATCGCAGGCTTTTGCTCATCCGGGATTTTGGGCATGCTGGGGATTTGAACAAAGTTGAAATACCACAAGAGGCCAATCCACATCACGCCGCACGTAACGTGCAACCAGCGGAAGAAAAAGCTCCACCATACGGGGGTGATTTGAAGGGGGCTGCCTGACACGGCACCGGCGATCAAGACGATCGCGATGAGCAAGACCAGACCGGCCAGCAGTGTTTTTTGCAGGGATTGCAATATTTGGCTCATGAGCAAAACTCCAAAAAAATTGATTCAACGAAGGGTCGGATATTAACCGCTGCATTGATCCAACGCAAAAACGCGTCCCTTTGCAGTTCGGGGCCGCCGCGCAGGCGCTCACTACAATCTTTGCACTGCTATTGTTGGAGCGATGTGCCATGGAGCCGAGTGAACCGCCAGCCATGGGGGACTTTTCACACCTTTGTCCGGGTGACGTGGCGCGCCATGCTTGAAGCACTTTTTCTGCTGTACTTTTTGGTTCTGCTGGCGACCCTCGTTTTTAAAAGCCGCATCGTGACCGGGCCTTGGCTGTTTCTACTGCGGGCTTTTTTCCCGAATTGGAAGTTTTTTCACGCTACGGGCAATGTGCCGCACCTGTATGCGCGCTGGGCGCTAACCCCTACTGCACCCGCAGATGCACTGCAATGGTCGCAATGGATTCCTATCTTCCCGCGCCGCCCGCGTCGGGTGCTGCATTTGTTTCACAACGCCGATACCAATCTGGCACTGGTGCAGCAAAACCTGGTGGAACATCTTGCCGCAGACCTGAACCATATGGCCCCGGAGGCAGACGCTCGCACCCTAATCAGTTATCAATTGGTGTCGCGCCTGGTCTGCCAAACCATGCAAGCCCAGCACCCCGACTGCAAGCACGGGCAGTTTGAAGTGCGCATGGTGCTGGATGGGCCCACGGGCTTGCTGCAAGAAGACACCATGATGCGCTCGCCGGTATTGCCATGCCGGTAAGCAGCGCGGCCCGCACGCTAGAGGTCTTGTTGGCCTTGAGCATGCTGCTGCAAACCCTGGAATATCTGCGCATACGCCAGGCCCTGACGGTGCAGGGCTTATGGGCTTGGCCGGTGCAGCGCGCCGACATTCCCCCTGGCCCGGTGCAAAAGCTGCTGGATCTGCTGTTTAGCGATAGCGCGATGCATTGGCATTTGCTGCTGCGCCTGCCGGTCTTGCTGGTGCTGGCCTGGCAGGGCAACAACCTGGCGCTGGCGGTGTTTTTGTTTGGCAGCCATGTGTTGATGCTGATCCGCTGGCGCGGCGCGTTTAACGGTGGCAGTGATTTCATGACGCTGGTGGCGCTGACCGGCTTGCTCTTGGCCGCGCTGGTCGAGCTAGGCGGCGATGCGCATTTAGCTTGGCGCGCGGGTCTGTGGTACATCTGTTTGCAATCGATCACCTCGTACTTCATGTCGGGCTGGGTCAAGCTGATGCAGCCCGAATGGCGCAGCGGCCAGGCGATGACGATTTTTCTAAATGCTGCAATTTACGGCCCCCTGCCCTCGGCCAGCGTGTTACGCAAGCCTTGGGTGGCCCGCCTGGGGGCCTGGGCTTTTATTGGCTGGGAGTGCGCCGCGCCCCTGGCGCTGCTGCACCCTTTGGCGGCTTTGGTTTTTTGCGCTATCGGGCTGTTGTTTCATTTCCTGGTTTTCTGGTTTTTCGGTCTGAATCGCTTTTTTTGGGCCTGGATAGTTACATTTCCGGCCATACTTGCGTGTTCGGCACAGCGGATTTTTTGGTAGCCGGAGCGATCGTTATCCGCCAGCAAGGCCCCAAAAGTCGCGTCATCGCGAGGAGCGCAGCGACGTGGCGATCCAAAATTGTTTGATTGAATAAGAAAGCTGGATTGCTTCGCTGCGCTCGCAATGACGGCACGAGGGTTTTGCGGCGAGCCCCACAATGGGCGCCATGTATAAGGAAGAAATATGTTGGAGTGTTTGATCGTTGGAGATAGCATCGCAGTCGGCCTAGCCGAGCTGCGTCCGGAATGCAAAACCTATAGCAAAGAGGGCCTGAGCTCGCAAAAATGGAACAAGGAGTTTATGAAGAAGACGCCGCTGATTGCCAAGCGCGTCATCATCAGCCTGGGCTCATACGACCATTTTTATGTGTTTACCGAAACCGAATTGCGCGTACTGCGCAAGCTGACCGAAGCGGACAAGGTGTATTGGGTATTGCCCGCCGGTAATGATCCGAAGTATCAGGTGGACATCAGTAAAACGCAAAAAATAATCCGGCGTATCGCAGAAGAAAACGAAGACATCGTGCTACCCATCACCCGCACCGAAGAAGATGGGATAACGCCTAATGACAACGGCTACAAGATGCTGGTCGATCGCATCAAGAAATAAGCTTTCGCCGTCTGCGCCAGACCAGCAGCGCCAACACCGCACCCGCCAGCGCCAGCCACAAAGGCCAGGCCGCACGCAGCTTGGGAAGCAGATAGTGGTGCACCGCGTAATACAAACCGGCTTTTTGCAGATCAAAGCCCTCGGGCACCGGCAGCACGCCATATTCTTGGGCGTACTTGTCATAGGCGGCCCGCATGGAGGCAAACACCGCGGGCTGGGCGGACTGCACATCTTGCGTCTCACCCGGGTCCTGGCGCAGGTTAAACAAGCGCCATTGGCCATCACCTAACGGCGCAATGTTTTTCACCAATTTGTAGTCGCCCAAAAATAGCGCAGCACTGCCTGCTAATTCATAGCCCAGTGGCTCGTCAGGGCGATAGGCGTAATCGGCTCTACCCTGCAGCAAAGGCAAAAGGCTGTGGCCGCTTAAAGCCTGTACGGTGCGGCCTGCATACTGCCCCTGGTGCGGCGCGATGCCGGCGGCGTCGAGCAATGTGGGAACGATGTCGTTCACATGCGTCAGCGCTGACACCACCGCGCCAGAAGCCACGCCGGGCAGGCCCGAGACAATAAGGGGCACGCGCAATCCGCCCTCGCTGGCAAAGTATTTGTAGCCATTTAATGGCCCCACCGTGGCGCTGGCCCAACTTGGCCCATTGGCCGAGAACGTGCCCTTGCCACCCAGCGGCTCCACGTCTACTTGGTAGTTCATGCGCACCCAGGCATTGGCGCTGGGGATATTGAAAGGGTCCGCAGGGTCAGAACCGTTGTCAGACAAAAATACGAACACCGTGTTGTCGTACTGGCCGCTCGATTTAAGGTGCTGCACCAGACGGCCCACCTCGGCGTCCATGGCCTCGGCCATACCGGCATAGACCTCCATACGGCGCGCCTGCTGGCGCTGCTTATCCGGCGTC
>CANJXV010000040.1 GCA_947478935.1 Comamonadaceae bacterium | reverse complement strand
TGGCACGGCCGTATCGTGGATGCCAACGTGAAAGAGAAAAAAGATTTCGCGCTCGTGTGGGATGGCCAAGTCCAGATTCCTGATCTGTATGCCATCATCAAAGGCACCAAAAACCTAGATGCGGCGCAAGACTTTGTCCGCTTTGCCAGCAGCAGCCAGCCCTTGGCTGACCAAGCCAAGTACATCCCTTACGCCCCCACACGTAACTCCTCTTTGGCTTTGATTCCCGCATCCAACCCCAACCGTGCTTACTTGCCTAACGCAGGTCACCCTGGCCGTTCTATGTCCACGAACTCGCAGTTCTGGATGGAAAACGGCGACGATCTGAACAAGAAGTTCGCTGCTTGGTTGGCTAAGTAAAACTTAGTAATACGATGGACAGCGCCGCTAGCCTTACGCAACGTCTGCGCAAAGCGGAGCGGCGCGGTCAGCTGCGTGCTTATGCACTGATCGCGCCGCTGTTCATCTTTGTTCTCTTGAGTTTTTTATTGCCACTGGGAACCGTACTATTCAATAGTTTTTACGATCCGGTGGTGCCCAAAGGCCTGCCCCGCACGGTGCAGGCCTTGGCCGATTGGAATGGTCCGCGGGATCAGATTCCACCGGAGCCCGTCTATGCCGCTCTGGCCCAGGATTTGAAAGAAGCGGTGCAAGGCCAAAGCCAGGGTGCGATTGCTAACCGTCTGAATATTGAAGAGTCCGGACTACGCACGATTTTTATGCGCGCCGCGCGTCGTGTCAGTGCGCAAGAAGAAGGCCCCTGGGCACCGTTTTTTGAAGCGGCCGACCCTGGCTGGGCGCAGCCCGGTATCTGGGGCACGATTCGCAATTTGGCATCGCCCACGCACAGCCTGTTTTATTTGTCGGCGCTCGACTCCAAGCGCAATCAGGATGGCAGCGTCGGTCCCCAGCCTGAAGACCAGCGCATCCACATCACGATTTATTTGCGTACCTTGGGTGTCGCATTCACCGTCACCTTCATGTGCATTTTGCTGGGCTTTCCGCTGGCTTATTTGCTCGCCCATTTGCGCGACAAAACTGCAAACCTTTTATTGATTTTGGTCTTGCTGCCCTTTTGGACTTCGCTCTTGGTTCGCACTACCGCCTGGATGGTGATGCTGCAAAAAGAGGGCGTGCTCAATTCCTTCTTGCAGTTCTTGCATGTCATTTCCGAACCCCTACATTTGGTACACAACCGCTTTGGTGTGGTGGTAGCCATGACGCATATCTTGCTACCGTTTATGGTGTTGCCCATGTACTCGGTGATGCGCCAAATACCCGTCGCGTATGTGCGCGCTGCCCGCTCTTTGGGCGCGGGCCCGTTTACGGCGTTTATACGCGTGTACCTGCCGCAATGTATTCCCGGCCTGGGCGCCGGTGCTTTGCTGGTGTTTATTCTGGCGCTGGGCTACTACATCACACCGGCTTTGCTCGGCGGCTCCACCGACCAGATGATTAGCTACTTTGTGGCCGACAACATGGGCCGCTCGCTTAATTGGGGCTTGGCCTCGGCGCTGGCTGCGATCTTGCTGGGCGCGGTACTGGTCTTGTACGTCGTGTACGACCGCCTGGTGGGCGCTAACAACTTAAAACTCGGATGAGCGCCTCTAATCTGCCTTTGTACACCACGCCTCTGCAACGCGCGGGGCATTGGGTGTTGCTCATTTTTTGCATCTTCGTGCTGGTGTTTTTGATCGCGCCCGTGCTGGTCGTGGTGCCGCTGGCTTTTAACAACGAGCCCTATTTCCATTTCCCGGTACAGGAATACAGCCTGCGTTGGTTTCGCGACCTGTTTACCAACGAAGTCTGGCTGCATGCCATTTTCAACAGTGTGCTCACAGCCATGTTGGCCACTTTGTTGGCCACTACGCTGGGCACTTTGGCAGCAGTCGGATTGAACCACCACAACCTGCCAGGTAAGCGCTTGCTGATGGCCGTACTGGTATCGCCCATGATCGTGCCCGTGGTGGTGCTGGCGGTAGGCTCTTACTTGTTTTTCTCCAAGCTGGGCATTGCCAATAATTTGCTGGGCATTGTGCTAGTGCATGCCGTACTGGGCATGCCCTTTGTGGTGATTACGGTAACCGCCACCTTGGGCGGTTTTGATATGAACCTGATGCGCGCCGCGCGCGGTCTGGGCGCTTCGCAAATCGAGGCCTTTAGGCGCATCATGCTGCCCCTGGTGTGGCCCGGTGTGCTATCGGGCGCTTTGTTTGCGTTTGCCACTTCGTTTGACGAAGTGGTGGTCGTGCTCTTCCTTGGCGGCCCCGAGCAAACCACGCTACCACGCCAAATGTGGACAGGCCTGCGCGAACAACTCTCGCCCACCATCTTGTCCGCCGCCTTCATGCTGATTCTATTTGCCATCGCCATGTTGCTGACCTTAGAGATGCTGCGTCGGCGCAGTGTGGTACTGCGAGGGGTGGTGGAGTAAGTTCTGGGCGCGCGCGTCTATGCAGCGGCAAGCGCCGAATCCACGACTTCTACCCAATGCCTGACTGGTACCTGCGTACCGCTTTGCAAATGCGTGATGCAGCCGATGTTGGCGCTCAGGATGGCTTTGGGTTGTAAGTCCTGCAAGTGGCCCAGCTTGCGGTCGCGCAATTGCGTAGCGAGGACAGGTTGCAGCACGCTATAGGTACCGGCGGAGCCGCAGCATAAATGGGCTTCGTTGTTGGCTACCTGTAATTGAAAACCCAGCGCGTTCAATTGGTGTTCTACGCCGCCTTTGAGCTGTTGCCCATGCTGCAAAGTGCAGGGTGGGTGAAAAGCCATCATGCCTTGGGCGTGTGCTTTTTGGGGCGCGATGTGATCTTTCAGCGTCGGTAGCAGATCGGGCAACAACTCGCTCAGGTCTTTGGTCAGTTCACTGATGCGCTTGGCACGCTTTGCATACGCCGCGTCGTCGCGCAGGATATGGCCATAGTCTTTTACCGTAACACCGCAGCCAGACGCATTCATCACGATGGCCTCGACGCCGCTGTCGACATAGGGCCACCACGCGTCGATGTTGTTTTTCATTTGCACCATGGCCGCGTCTTGATCGTTCAAATGAAACTTGACACCGCCGCAGCAACCGGCCAGGGGCTCGACGATGGTCTGGATGCCGCAGGCATCGAGTACTCGTGCGGTGGCGCTGTTGATATTGGGGCTCATGGAAGGTTGTACGCAACCGGCCAGCATCAGCACTTTACGTGTGTGGTTACGTGTGGGCCAAGTTCCCGCACTGCGCGCTTGTGGCACCTTGGCCTTGAGCGCATCGGGCAAGAAGCCACGCACAGCCTGTCCCAGCTTCATGGCCGGTGCAAACAGGGGCGAGTTCAGGCCTTCTTTCAAAGCCCAGCGCATGGCTTCTTCGCCCGCCGGGCGTGGTACTTTGGCATCGACCAGCTTGCGGCCAATATCTATCAAGTGGCCGTACTCCACGCCGCTGGGGCAGGTGGATTCGCAGTTGCGGCAGGTCAGGCAGCGGTCCAGGTGTTGCTGGGTTTTGCGCGTGGGCTCGGCGCCCTCGAGAACTTGCTTGATCAGGTAAATACGGCCACGCGGCCCGTCCAGTTCGTCGCCCAGTAATTGGTAGGTGGGGCAGGTGGCAGTGCAAAAACCGCAGTGCACGCAGTTGCGCACAATCGCCTCGGCGGCTTTGCCATCGCTGGTGTGTGCGTATTCAGGAGAGAGCGTGGTTTGCATAGCTGATGGGTTCAGGCAGGGGACTGCATGCGACCGGTATTGAATATGCCATCAGGGTCAAATTCGGATTGCAAAGCGGTTTGGATACGCTGCTGTGTGGTGTCCAGCTGGTCAAAAACCGGTGCGCCTGCATCGGTGTCGGCCAGCGCCCCAGCCGGGCGACGAAACAAACTGGCATGCCCACCGGCTTGGAGCGCCAGCGCATGCAACTGGCTTGCCGCAGTGGCGGGCGCCCAGACCCAGCGCTGCGCGCCTTGCCATTCCACGCACTGGGCATAGGGAAGATCCAGCACCGGGGTGGTTTGCGCCACCGACAAGCGCCACAGGCAGTCGTTCTCGCCCGGTGGTCGGGCAAAAAATGCGTGTTGCTGGTTACGCATAGCATCCCAGAAAAACATGGCGGCTTCAGCGTCCGCTGGCTGTGCCTGCCCGCCTTGGGCCGCTATATCCGCCTGCATTTTGGGTAAGGCCGCCTGTACGGCAGCTTGGGCGCCGCGCAACCGTACCGTCAGGCGCCCGCTGGTGGCGCCGGGCTCGCATTGCCAGCAACTGGCATTGACGGGCAGGGGCTGGCCACCCCAGCGGTGGAGCAATTGCAAAGTCTCTCGCTGGCCCAGGGTACAGACCAGGCTGGCCTCGCTGGGCGAAAAGGCCAGCACTTTGAGCGAGACCTCGGTAATCAGGCCCAGCGTGCCCCAGCTGCCAGCCAGTACCCGGCTGACGTCATAGCCGGCGACGTTTTTCATGACCTGGCCACCAAAAGTGAGGTGCTCACCCAGGCCATTGATAAAGCGCGCCCCGAGTACAAAGTCGCGTGTCGCACCCACACTGGCACGACTGGGGCCACTCAGGCCGCTGGCCACCAGACCGCCGACCGTAGCGCCGGCATGGCCAAAATGCGGGGGCTCAAAAGGCAGACATTGGTTGTGCTCTTGCAGCAAATTTTCGAGTTCGCTGAGCAGCGTGCCGCTGCGTACAGTGACCACCAGCTCGGTCGGCTCGTAGCTGACGATGCCTTGCAGGCCCCGGGTTTCCAGCAAATCCCCATTCAACTGCGCGCCGAAAAAATCCTTACTGCCACCACCGCGCACGCGCAAAGGTTTGCGGCTGTGCGCTGGCACAGAGCGGGCGTGGGATATGCGCTGGACAATGTCGCCCAGCGCTTGCGAATATTCGGGCATGCTGTCAATGGTAGCGGCGCGGGGCAATAGCACCCGTGAATTTTTTGAATGTGCCTTGTTTGAATTCTTGTCAAAGTACATGCGTTAACCAATTGCGCGTCAGAATGCGCCCAATTGCAGCGTTTTACGCCTTTGAAGTGAGTTTCCCCGCCTTGATCTCCAAGTCTTTACCTGCCGTTATCGTATTGGCTGCTGGCCGCAGCGCGCGTTTTCGCTCCGCTAGCGGTGGTCAGGACAAGCTGCAAGCGCTTTTGGGCACGCTTAGCGTGCGCGAACATACGATTGCAGCAGTGCAAGCGAGCGGCCTGCCCTGGCATGTGGTCGAGTCTGCGCACACCGCCCATATCGCGCTGCCCGGCATGGGCGACAGCATTGCCACCGGCGTGCGCGCCTGCGCCCAAGCTGCAGGCTGGTTGATATTGCCGGCCGATTTGCCTTTGGTGCAGCCCGCCACCTTGCGCGCAGTGGCACAGGCCTTGGCTAACCACACCGTCGTACAACCGGTGTACCAGGGGCAGCGTGGTCATCCGGTGGGCTTTGCCGCCACCTGTGGCCCGGATTTAATGGCCTTGACCGGCGACCAAGGTGCCCGCTCCGTGTTGCAAGTGCATGCGCCGTATGCGCTTGCGGTGGATGATGCCGGCTGTATCCATGACGTGGATACTCCAGAGGCGCTAGATGCGGCGCGGCGTTTGCTGGCTCAGTCGCTTTAGACCTATATCAACCCGGCCGCTGGGCGGCAGGCTGCGCCTGGCACTAGCTATGGATGGGAGAGTCGGGGAATTTCGTACCACTGGCTCTGAACAAGCGCTCAGGCAACGCCGGCCGGAAGGCCTGTGATGCCCAAAACCCGGCCCATAATCGTGCACATGCGTTTGGATTTCCTATCCGTGTGCGTTGGGCATGTGCCGGAAAAAGTCTTTGGTCCAATAGTGTCGGGCCATGTTGCCCCCTTGCTGGACGATGAAATCAGCGTGGAACCCGCGCTACCTGCCTGCTCTTTGCGATTTTTCAACTTGGAGTATCGGTAAGTGGACGCACGTTCTACCGTCTCAGGGTTTTCTGCTTTCCGACTTTGATGAGTGAAAGGCGAACAATTAATACAAAGTTCGCCTGCATTACCGCAGGTCGTTGTGTTGGGACCAGTATCGGATATACGGAACCTTAGTTTTCTAAGGGGTGCAACCGGTCAAGTTGTTACGAGTTATGACATAAGTGAGTGCTTCGATCAGAGGAAAGCTGATGCTCGATATTTGATCGAAAAACAGAGAGCAGACATTGGCGTCGGCAAGTGAAAGCGCTGAGCATCCAGCTCCAGTGTCGCGGTACCTGCCGATCGCGAACAGCCGGTCACTGGAAGTCCAGCGCGCCGCCTGTGAGCGGGCATTTGTGACCTTCGTTGATGCCGCCGCGACAGGAGTGGATCGGGTTTTGGCCTGGTGAATCGCCCCAGTCTGCGCGTAAACGCTTGAATCATTGAACCTACATGACCTTTTGATAGGTATTCTGGAAATCGTCCTGGACGATGTGCGCCTTGCCATTGGCCTTTAAACCTAGCTCCTGCGACAGCACACGCGTGCGATAGCTCCAACCCTTGGGTAACTTCAAACGCGGTCCAAGTTGATCCAGTTTTTGCAAATTCATTTTTGGATCCACTATCTGTGCGTAGGACTGCATTAGATAAACATCGCCTTTCGGGTTGATCAGTTCATACACAGTGGTACCTTTGCTGTACACCCAAACCGTGCTGCGCTGAACGGTCATTTCCTCGTATGGCGTATCTTCCACATTGATCTGCCAGAGCTTCATAGTCAAAGTAGCAACCTGCCGCATCTGAATGCCACCAAAATCTGCGACTTTGCCCGACACTGAGTCACCGCTGCCATCAATGCGATTCATAACCCAGTAGCGTGGGCCATTGAGCTTCACTTGTGCTGCATCGAGTTGCTTGGATAGAGCGTCTGATTTCAGTTGTGTCCAAGGCACTGCAGGGCAGTCATTGAGGGTAATGGTGTTGTACACCTCGACGTTCAGCGAGACACCATCGCGAAACACTGGAATCACTTCGCAGTAGCGCACGTCGTGCATATCTGCCGGGCGGGGCAGTGATTGAGTCGCTTTCACTGCGGGAACCCCTGCAACAGCCGCGGTACTGGCTAACCCCAGCACTACCACTGATATCAATGACAAGCGGATCGGATGCATTCGTGAGGTATTCATGCTATCGCCTTAACTTGATTCGCGCGCAATGCTTCGGTTGTCAGGCCCTGACCATCAGGTGACCACCCTGGGGGCTTAACTACCAGTGCCAACGCGGTAATCAAATTGTCTGCAGCCCTCATGTCCCTGTACAAATCCACCCATTGCGTAAATTCCATAGTAAATACATTTCGTGTTCGCAAGGGTTTGACCAGCCCGTAGACGCAAGGCTCTTCGGAACGCTCGGAACGGTACGTTCCAAACAAGCGGTCATAGATGATCAGAACGCCGCCGTAGTTCGCGTCGAGATAGTCCACGTTTGATGCGTGGTGCACGCGGTGCGCTGAAGGCGTGTTGAACACGTACTCCAACCAACCAAGTTTCGGTATCCAGGTGGTGTGCAACCAGAACTGGTACAGCAGGTTCAAAGAAAGTGTGATCACAACCACCTTTGGAGCAAATCCAAGATAAACCAATGGTGTAAAAAACAGAGTGGTACCTGTCAACTCTGTAGTCCACCCTAAGCGAAAGGCCGTGGAGAGTGTGAGCTGGTTGGGTGAATGGTGCACGGCATGTGTCGCCCAGAAGAAGCGCACGCGATGCGCTGCACGGTGGTACCAGTAATAGAAAAACTCCAACCCAAAAAAGAGCAACAGAAAACTTGCAACACCGCCCAGCTCAATCGTGAAGAGGCGATGCGGCCAAACCCAAGCGAAGACGGGTGTAGCAATGTTGAGGGGCAATAGCGCCAGAACGCGCCGTCCCAGCATGTCTGCCACGGATAGCCAGGCTTCGGACCAGTCAAAGGAGCCTGGCTTGCGGTATTGCAGTACCAGCGCTTCGACCAGTGCGGCGAAGAGGATGATCGCTGTAGCGATGATTTGAATGCGAACGAAGTTGGACATGCTTTCTGTGTGAAGTAGTTAACACAGGCAGAACTATATGAGTTATGCTCACATTTTCCTACTCGCTTTTTGAGTGATACCAGATGCCCGGAAAAACCGTTAAAAATCAATTACTTACGCGCAGAAAGCCGACGCAAGAACGAGCTCAATTAAAAATTGAACTCATATTAGAGGCAGCCATAAGGATCATCGACAAGGAAGGGCTTGAAGGCCTCACAACCAATCGCATTGCGGCGGTGGCGGGGATCAGCATTGGCACGCTTTATCAATACTTTCCTGATAAGGCCGCTATCTTGGAGGTGCTGGGTCAACGGGAGATGAAAGGCGTTACCGGCAAGATCATCGCCACTTTAAGCAATCCGAGCAGAGACGATATACAAGAACCAGCCCGGTTGCTCATAAATGCGGTATTCGGAGCTTTCGGTGGGCGCTCACGGGTGCACCGCGTGCTCCTTGAAAACGCGTTGCTACTGGGGCGATCTCAAAGTGTCGATGCCTCACCCAACCTTATTGCAAGTTTGCTCTCAACTGCAGGGCTTCCACGTAATTCCGGCCAACCATTGCGTATGAGCGCTGCAGAAGCATTTGTACTGACGCACGCATTTGCGGGGGTTACCCGGGCATCTGTCGGCCCTCAAGCCCAAGAAATTCCGCGCGAAGAAATTAAAAAAGCATTGCTTGAACTTGTCACCAGCTTCGTTATGGCTAAGGGCGCAGCGAAGTCCTGAAATTGTGCCCCCAACCGCGATTCCAGGTATTGGCGACGGTCAGGTTACGAGTAGTCCAGCTTGTTGCCGGTCAGCGGGCGTAGCATTAATATTCCGCACGCTGGCCTCCATTGTGGTGTGACTGTAATGCGCAGGGCGGGTGAGGGCAGTCAAAGCGAGCCGGATTGTGATCTGGCGGCAAAACCGGTACCTGACTACGACGTGGACCAGCGCATCAACTGGTCACTCAGATAAGCGGCGATTTGCACAGCTGCGGGGTGCAGCTGCGTGCGTGGTAGAACCAAATCCATCATGCATCCCAAGGTCTCGCCATTGAATGGCTGCGAGCGCTCAAACTGCCTCGGGCTGCACACCGCCTTCCAGATGTTCAAGCCGCGAGTCGAAAACACCGCTTGGAGTTGTGGCTGCGAGATCGACCCTGCATTGCCCCCGTGGATCCTTGCCGACCGTCACCGCCTGGTGCAAATTTTGGTCAATTTGCTGGGCAATGCCATCAAAATTACCCACCAAGGCGGTGTCATTTTGCAGATCAGCCAACAAGGTAAGTGGCTCGAATTCAGCGTACGCGACTCGGGCATCGGCATGACCGCGCAGGCGTCTTTGAACGTTACCGCCAAGCCGAGGTGTCGACACAGAGCCAGTACGGCGGCAACGGGTTGGGATTGACCATCAGTGACCAGCTGGCGCGCATGATGGGTGGCAGCTTGAGTGTGCAAAGCCAGTGGGGTCGGGGTTCGTGTTTCAAGTTGCACCTGCCTTTGGTGGAGGCCAAGGCCTCAGTGTCTGTGGCGTCGTGAGCGTCGATGGCTTGCGATCTCGCGCAAGGCCATTGGCGATTTTTGGTGGTGGACGACCATCCGCTCAATCGTTCGTTGGCGCACCAAGTGCTGCAAAGCGATTGGCCACAGGCCTATATTGCTGAAGTAGACGATGGCGCCCAAGCCGTTCAGGCGTGTGAGCAAGGGCCGGCCTGGGACGCGGTGCTGATGGACATGGTCATGCCGGTCACGGATGGCGTAGAGGCCACGCGTTGCATCAAGTCCAGTGTCCAAGAGGCGGGCTTGGGTTCAAACTGCAGGCGTATTCTGCAAGCGGGGTGATGGCAGGTGCAGGCGTCACCTGCGCAATAGTGTTTATTTAAACAGCATTTGTCTCCACCCCCAGCAAACCCAAGTGCTACAACCCGCGCCACCCCGAACGCACTTTGCTCTACCAAACAGCGGCCGAGCACTACGAGATCTGGCTTGACCTGGCCATCGCGGGGCAGTTCGACGGCCTAATAGGATAGTCGGGGAATTTCGTACCACTGGCTCTGAACACGAGCTTGGCGCCACGCCGACCCTGCGCCTGGCCTCGGCCCGGCAGCAGACGCTGCTGCACCATTCTGGCTTTTGGGCGGATATGGCTTCTTTGATCACCGAATTTGTAAAACCCTGTCAAAGGACTCCCAAATTCGGTTACTCATTGCCGGCCCCGACGGCGACAAAGCGAAAGGGCTAGCACCGTCATTGGGACTGCCAGCGGATCAGGGGCTGTCATTGGACGCAACCGCCTCCCCTTCGGAAGAGGGCGTCCTGGTCAGCACGCTGACTTTTGACAAGACCGAAGGCGCCAAGGCTGCGGCGCCGGTCACCCTCACCGCCGAAAACGCCGGCAAACCGGTGATGCTGGCCGTGGGTGAAACCGTGGTCGTACGGTTGCGCGGCCACCCGGTGGGCTTTGCCGCCACCTGTGGCCCGGATTTAATGGCCTTGACCGGCGACCAAGGTGCGCGCTCCGTGTTGCAAGCGCATGCGCCAAATACGCTTGCGGTGGATGATGTCGGCTGTATCCATGACGTGGATACTCCAGAGGCGCTAGAGGCGGCGCGGTTGCTGCTGCCCAAGCGCCCGTAAGCGAACTTTAGTCCACGAAAAAATGCACCGGTAAACCGGGCACATCCGCCCGCATTGAAAACATGCAGCCTGAATATGGGTAACGCTGCAATTCCTCGTTCTTGCGCCCATGGCGCGCAGTGGTGATGTACAAGGTTTTCAAATCCTCGCCGCCAAAGCAAGGCATGGTCGGGCATTGCGCTGGGGTGGCGTAGCTGGCAATCAATTGGCCCTCTGGCGAAAAACAGCAAATACGCGCCCCCTCAAACATCGCTAGCCAGTAGTTGCCCTGGCTGTCCAGCGCCGCACCATCGGGCCGGCCCTGGTAGCTGGCGTCTGTGCTGACCCAATCGGCGGGCTTGGGGCTAAATTGAAGGTGTGTCCGGTGCGCGGTCAGCCTGTGGGTCGCAGGCGCATAGTCCCAGCCGTGCACTAGGTGGCGCGGTGTGTCGGCCCAATAGGCGCTGCGTCCATCCAGACTCCAGCCCATACCGTTACCGGTTAAGGCGCCTTCGGCCAAGGTCTGCACCACGGGCGGGCCATTGCGCGCATCAATGCTATACAGCGCCGCCGAGTTATGCGATTTGGTTTCGTCAATCGTACCTACCCAAAAGCGCCCCAAGGCATCGCACTTGCCGTCATTGGCGCGCACCGTTTGCGTGTCATAAGGCAGGGTGACCACACGTTCCAAAGTGCCGCCCCACGTCTGTGCCCGAAACACGCCATGGCGCAGCGCAATCACCAGCCCGCCCTTGGCTGCCGGGGCGATACAGCCGGGCTCGGCGGGCATGTCCCAGACTTCCACGTTGCCGCCATCGGCCTTAGCGCGAAGAATTTTCTTGCCGGGAATATCGACCCAATACAAACGCGATTCCTGCGGATGCCAGAACGGCGATTCGCCTAGTTCATACGTCTGGGGGTGTAGGCGGGTCCAATCGGCTTGGCGCAGTGTGTTTGTCATTTTCGTCGTTGCTTCCAACGCTTGTTTGCTGATAGCCGCGATTGTCACCGGATTGGCTTGCCGCTTTGACACATTCGCTTGCGCAAACAAAAAAGCCCCGCACACATGTTGCGGGGCTTTTGAAGCAGCTTGCGCTGACTTGTGTTTTTCAGGCAGCGCAAGCTGCCCGATGCTTAACGGCTGTAAGCAGTCTCGCCGTGCGAGGTGATGTCCAGACCTTCGCGCTCGTCTTCTTCGCTGACACGTAGACCAATGGTCATGTCCACAATTTTGTAAGCGATGAAGGACACGATGCCAGACCAGACAATGGTCAGACCGACAGCCTTGGCTTGCACCAACACCTGGGCTGCGATGGAGTAGTCCGCAGCAGCGATGCCTGTGGCTGTAACCCAGTCAGCCACAAAGCCGGGGCCACCCAAGGCGGGCGAATTGAACACGCCGGTCAAGAGCGCACCCAAAATACCGCAGACGCCGTGCACGCCAAACACGTCCAGCGTGTCGTCTGCGCCCAGCATTTTCTTCAGGCCATTGACGCCCCACAGACCAGCAAAGCCCGACAAGAAACCGATGATCAAAGCGCCGCCGATGCCCACATTGCCACAAGCCGGTGTGATTGCCACCAGACCAGCCACCGCGCCCGATGCTGCACCGAGCATGGAGGCTTTGCCGCGCATCAGCGCTTCGCCGATACACCAGGCCAACACGGCAGCAGCGGTAGCGCCAAAGGTGTTGATGAATGCTAGGGCAGCGAAACCATTGGCTTCCAGCGCAGAGCCGGCATTGAAACCAAACCAGCCCACCCACAACAGCGCAGCGCCGACCATGGTCAAAGTCAGGCTGTGCGGGGCCATGGCTTCTTTACCGTAGCCGATGCGCTTACCAATCATGTACGCACCGACCAAGCCGGCCACGGCAGCGTTGATGTGCACCACGGTACCGCCGGCAAAGTCCAGCGCGCCCATTTGCCACAGGAAGCCCCCTTTAGCGTTCATCGCATCGACCACCTCTTTGCTGGCGTAAGCGTCAGGGCCCATCCAGAACCACACCATGTGGGCAATCGGTGCGTAGCTGAAAGTGAACCACAGCGCGCTGAACAACAACACCGCAGAGAACTTCATACGCTCGGCGAACGAGCCGACGATTAGCGTGCAGGTGATAGCCGCGAAGCTAGCCTGGAACGCTGCGAACACGATTTCAGGGATGTATACGCCTTTGCTGAATGTGGCAGCAGGAGCGAAAGTGCCTGCCGCGTTATCCCAAATGCCTTTCATCATCACCCGATCAAAGCCGCCAAAGAAGGCACCCCCTTCGGTAAAGGCAATGCTGTAGCCGTAAATAAACCACAGCACCACGATGAGCGAGAACGTCACCATCACTTGCATCAGTACCGAAAGCATGTTTTTGCTGCGTACCAAGCCGCCGTAGAACAAAGCCAGGCCAGGGACTGCCATCATGATGACCAGCAGGGTAGAGGTCATCATCCAAGCGGTATCGCCTTTGTTAATCACGGGTGCTGCGGGTGCAGCAGCGGCCTCTGCCGGTGCCGCGTCTACAGATGCGGGCGCGGCGGCGGAAGCGCTGGCCGCAGGCGCCGCAGGTGCGTCTTCAGCCAATGCGAAAGAGCCAACGCTAAGCAGGCCTAAACCCAGCGCCAGAGAAATTAAAAACTTTTTCATGGTGGTATTCCTTTTCAGTGCCTGGAGTTAGAGCGCGTCTTTGCCGGTTTCGCCGGTACGAATACGAACGACTTGTTCCAAGTCATACACAAATACTTTGCCGTCACCGATTTTTCCGGTGCGGGCCGCGCCTTCGATG
>CANJXV010000039.1 GCA_947478935.1 Comamonadaceae bacterium | reverse complement strand
AGTCACCTTGTTTCATCAAAACAAGCATCGGATTAACACGCTTGGTAAGGTACTGGACTACGGATTTGGGTCTGGGAATAACTCTGAATTTTTGATGCAATCCATGGGGCAGTTCTATGGCATCGAAATATCGGAGGCAAGTATTAATAATCTTGCAAAAAGATTTTCGAATGAACCTAAATTTCACCCTGAGAATATATATCATACCCGAGACAGAGCGAAAATAGCATGCCAGTTTGACGTGATCGTCGCTTGGCAAGTCTTGTATTACAACGACTTCAAAGGATTGAACGAGGCAATAAATTGGATCCACGATTCCTTGCGTGAAGGGGGTATATTTATAGCCACCATGATTACCCATCGCGACATAAAAGCAAAATACTCTATTGAATTAGAGACTAATCTGCGTGTGATTGATAAAAGGATACCTCATCAAGAAGGCTGCGTCGTAATCAGCCTTGCGAACACAGAAGAATTTCATAAATCCTTTCACGGCTTCAATATATTTGATTTCGGTCACTACGAAAGACATTCTGAGACAACTCAGATAACAGCCTCTGAATACTACGCGGTCATGGTAAGGAAATGATTGTCACAATTCATCAGCCTTGCTATTTTCCATGGCTTGGGTTGCTACACAAAATTCATTCTAGCCAAGTTTTCATGGTTATGGATGAAGTTCAACTATCAGACAGCGCCTTCCAAAATCGTACTCAACTACTCTCGAATATTGGAAAAGAAAGGTTTCTCACTATTCCTATAGAGAAAAAGGGTTATCAAAGTAAGTTCATATCCGAAATAGTGATTGCGGATCCGCAATGGACAACTGATCATTGGAACTTTATTTCCAATAATTACAAATCTCACGTACACTTTGCTGCAATTGCAAACGAAATTGAATTAGCACTAAAAAGTAAGACGAAAATGCTTGTCGATGTATTGATTCATTCGATGAAAATCTTAATCGAATTTTTAGATATAAATGTTCAAGTTATCCGGCAGAGTGAATTGGACTACGACCGTAGTAAGCGAAAATCTGAGTTGGTTATCGAATTACTTAGAGCTGCGGGTGCGTCTTGTTATATCTCCGGCACCGGCGCTAAGGACTACCAAAACGAACTTGATTTTCAGAAGGCAGGAATCGAACTTCGGTACCAAGAGTTTAAACACCCGATTTATTCGCAGAAAAATACAAATGAGTTCATCCCTGGAATGTCTGCCATTGATTTACTCATGAATCTCGGGGCACACGAGTCAGCTAAATTATTGCGGACGATTTGACACTATGCGAAAAGTCTTGGCCATTACCACCATTCGCTCTGATTACGACTTACTCAGTTCGGTCTACAAACTCCTGCATAACTCAGAACATTTTGATCTAAAGCTATTGGTGGGCGGTACACATTTGGCCCCCGCTTTTGGATCTACCGTTAATGAGATTCGGGCCGATGGATTTTCTATACTTGGGGAAATTGAAAGCTTGCATGAGTCGGATAGCCTTAAGGCTCGACTGAAATCTGCGGGCACCCTGCTTCAAGGTGCAATTGACTTGGTAAGCGATTGGCAACCCGATTTGATACTCTTCGCTGGCGATCGCGAGGATGTCCTGATCGGTGGAATGTTGGGCGCGTTTTTGAATATTCCCACCATCCATTTTTTTGGTGGAGACCACGAAACTGATGGTCACACCGACACTGTTATTCGGCACGCAACCTCGAAACTCTCAACTTTTCACATCGTTACTATCGAGGAACATAAAAAAAGGTTGTTGAGGATGGGCGAACCTGCGCACCGCATATTTGTTTCTGGCAACCCAGCCCTTGATAAGTTTGCGGAGAGAAAACGAAGCTCCAATGATTCGGTGGCGTCTTCACCCTCGCTTGGCAAAGACTTTACTTCGTATGCCCTTTTGATATACCACCCGCTGGACAAGCAATCTGAGCCACCGGGTGAAGCTTTTGAAAATATTCTGAAAGCGCTATATATCAGAGGCATTCCTGCTGCCGTCAGTTTTCCTAATAGTGACCCGGGCCACCAAGAGATTATCGAAATAATCGAACGCTATACCGATAATACAAACTTTTGGTTTTATAAAAATCTTCCGAGGGACGAGTTTATGCGGCTCTACCACGGTGCACGGTTCTTGATTGGAAACTCGTCGTCTGGAATTCTGGAGGCAGCTTCGATTCCCTTAGCCGCAATTAATGTTGGACTTCGGCAACGAGACCGGTATTGCGGCGCGAATGTCATATTCTGTTCTACAAATGTTGACGATATTTCAAATGCGATAGATACCGTCCAGTCGACACCATTTCGTGAAATTGTTGCAAAAATTACCAATCCCTACGGTGATGGAGCGAGTGCACTTAAAATATTTGAATTTATTCGGAACCATGATTTTCGAGCGCTAATCAAGAAAATTGAAGATCCTTTAAAAACGGTATTTCAATGACCACAATTCACCAGCCGCGAAGAACCATGGTTTTCGCACCCCACCCTGATGACGAATTACTTGGCGTCGGCGGAACGCTGCTGCGTCGCAAGGCCGAGGGCGGGCATGTCTCGTTGGTGTTGATGACCCGTATCGACGCAGCGCACGGCTGGACGGCTGAGGATGTCGCTAGCAAAGAACTGCAAATCAAAGAGGCCACGCAGTTCATTGGCTTTAATGCGGTTCATCGCCTTGATTTTCCAAGTACCCGACTGGATGAGGTTCCCTTGCGCTTGTTGGTCGATGCAGTGTCGCAAGTCATTAAGAACTTCCAGCCACACGAGATTTTTGTGCCACATTGGGCAGACATCCACTCCGATCACCGCGTGACTTTTGATGCAGTCGCAAGCTCTGTCAAATGGTTTCGTTATCCGAGTGTGGAGCGCATATTGGCCTATGAAACGCTGTCCGAGACCGAATTTTGTTTGCGTCCGGATCAGCAATTCAGACCCAACGTTTACATCGATATCGGCGACCACCTAGATGCCAAGCTAGCTGCATTGCAAATCTACAGTGCAGAGCTTGGCGCCTTCCCTTTCCCCCGTAGCGCTGAAGCGGTGAAGGCCTTGGCTATGGTCCGAGGCAGCGCGGCGGGCTTTCATGCCGCGGAAGCCTTCGAGCTGCTGCGCGAAAGGTCCTAGGCCATGAGTACGACAGAGCAACTTTGGCGTCGCGCGGTACTGCGTGAACACGTCACCATTGGCGATGTCATTCGTAACCTGGACCAGGTGGCGATCAAGATTGTCCTGATCACCGATCAGATCGGCACCCTATATGGCACGATTTCGGATGGCGATGTACGCCGTGGTCTGCTCAAAGGCTTGGACTTGAGCAGTCCGATCACCGACATCATTCACCGCGACGCTTTAGTCGCACCCGAGGGCATGGGGCGCGATTTGGTCATGCAGTTAATGATGGCCAATAAGATTCAGCAAGTTCCGGTGGTGGATGAAAACCATACCTTGGTGGGTCTGCATTTATGGGAGCAAATTTCAACCCCTAGTGCAAGGCCTAATTCCATGGTGATCATGGCTGGTGGCAAAGGCGTGCGCCTGCGCCCTTACACACAAGATTGCCCCAAACCTATGCTCAAGGTGGCTGGCAAACCCATGCTCGAGCATATTATTGAGCGCGCCAAAAGTGACGGGTTTGTGCACTTTATTTTGGCGATCCACTATTTAGGTGAAATGGTAGAAGCACATTTTGGAAACGGTGAGCGCTTGGGTGTTCGCATCGACTATGTGCGTGAAGCTATGCCACTGGGCACAGCCGGCGCACTAAGCTTGTTAGCGCCCGCACCTCATTTACCCTTTGTCGTTACCAACGGCGATGTCATTACCGATATTCATTACGGGCAGTTGCTCGATTTCCATGTCCGTCACAATGCCGCCGCGACCATGGCGGTGCGCATACATGAATGGCAGCATCCTTTTGGCGTGGTACAAACCCAAGGATTGAATATCATTGGGTTTGAGGAAAAACCGGTAGCCAGAAGCCATATCAACGCCGGTGTGTATGCCCTATCGCCGGACAGTCTTGGTGTGCTAACGCTTGCAAGCCATTGCGATATGCCCATGTTGTTTTCCAAACTTCAGTCACTTAATTTGAGGACCGTGGCCTACCCCATGCACGAACCCTGGCTCGATGTGGGCCGTCCCGATGATCTGGTCGCCGCCCGCGCCAAAGACGGGGCATGAAGATACTGGCATTGATCACGGCGCGTGGAGGCTCTAAGCGACTGCCGGGCAAGAACCTGATGCCGCTCGGCGGAAAGCCCCTGTTGCAATGGACGATGGAGGCGGCGCTGGGTTTACCCGAGCTTTGCAACGTTCTTCTCAGCACCGATGACCCGGCGATTGCCGAAGTAGGCCGTGCTGGCGGCGCCTACGTGCCTTGGCTGCGACCGGCCAATCTGGCAAGCGATACGGCCAGTGGAACGGATGTCGCTTTACACGCGCTCGATTGGTACGAAAGCCAGCACGGTCCCGTCGATGGCATGTTGCTGCTACAACCGACCTCGCCCTTTCGCACCCGCGCCACGATCGCCCGAGGGCTAGCCCTTTTCGATCCGGCGCTGGGGCGTCCGGTGATTGGTGTGTCGCCGACACCAGCGCACCCTATGTGGACATTTAGGTTGGAAGGCGATAGCCTGGTGCCTTTTGTACTCGGCGACGGCCTGCAAACGCGCTCTCAAGATTTGCCTCCCGCCTATGTGGTCAATGGCACTTTTTATTTGACTAGCTCAAAGCGCTTGCGCAGCGAAAAAACGTTTTTTGGCAAAGATGCATTGGCTTTAGTCATTTCATCAGACCAAGAAGCACTGGACGTTGATACCCCGCAAGATTTTGCGCTGGCGGAGTATTTCGTTGGCCAAATGTCGCAAGAGCAAGGTGCACCTAAAGGGGGTAATTCGCAATGAACCAACTGAGTACAGTCCAAGCGCCCTTGCGAATTTCTCAAGCCGACAACTACGCAGGAAATTTTGGTGAGGTTTACCGAAGCTCAGCCATTTTTTGGGCGAAGAATTCAGACAAATTACAAACCACGATTGCTATTAGTAATTACTGGAAATTCAAAAATAAGACTGAAGTATCCGTTGTGATTAATGTCCGCGATTTGAACGGAAAATTGCAAAATCGCCACCGGCCGCTGTTCGAAGCCAGTGAGGTCTATAACTTCCGTCCACCAGCCTCGTTTGAAGGCTCGGTAGAAATCGAAGCTTTTAGCAACAAAAATATTCGAATCCCCTATGCGGCGGTCATGGCGGTTTACGAAACCGATGAGTCCGTTTCCATGGTCCACTCCTATGCGCGTGCCTACGCACAGCATGAAATTGAAGACCGCCGTACGATTTGCATCGGTGAAGAAAGCTGCTGGACCTTGCGCGACAGCGCATCGGTATTTTCATTTTGTGTAGTACACAATGGAGCGCAACCCCAAGCGCCCCAGCGCGCACGTCTCAGCATCAGGAATGCGCAAGGCCGAGAGAGAAGCACCGAAGTTCTGCTAGCTGCTTTGGCACCTTTTCAGACCTTGGTGATTGAAGCGCGTACGTATTTTCCTGATATTGCCCAATGGCTTGATGGGGGCATCGGCAACGGTCGGTTTAGCTTTCAGCTCAATGGTGGATTTACCCGCATGCTGTGCGCAGTGAGCACCCAGGACGAATCGCAACTGCAAGTTACCCACAGTAATTTTGACTATTCCAAGCACCAAACAGACAAACTGGACGATACAAAGGCGCAAGCTTTTATGCTCACGCCCCCGGCACCCCCAGGGTATTTACAAGAGGTGGTTATTTACCCCGATGCCTGCCCTGGTAATTATCGGTACCGCCACCTCGGACAATGGTGTAGTTTGGAAAAGTCAGTGCCCTTGCGTATTGCCGTGGAACCGGGTAGCGGCGCTGACCTGCGGTTTGACAGTGAGGACGGGGCCTTACCGACACGCATCGTGACGGGTTTTCGCTTTTCCTCGGCAGCCGGCGTGCTGCCCGCTGAATGTTCCTACGGCATATTCCACCATCTTCGTCCGAAAAAGCATTATTCGTGGATGGTGGCGTCTTTGCGATTACCCACCCGTATTTATTGGGTAGATGCACAAGCCACCATTGGTGGGTGCCCTGAGGAGGCGGAGTTGGTTTTTAGCCTCTATACCGAAGACAAATTAGAGCCCGCCATGAAAAAACTGACAAAGTCCCAGTTGCCGTTCGCCAATAGCATTTTGCTGGACTCTTTGTTTCCAGACGCTGATTTTGCCCAGGGCGGCTTTGCCTATCTAAGCGCATGGTGCGCCTACGGTGGCCTGGTATTTTTCAGCTCGCTTGAAAAAGATCGCTCTATTACTATCGAACATTCGTTTTAGTCATAGCTACCGAGCCTTTTGCGTATGCCCAGACACACTTTAATAGATTGAAGGAAGACTATGAGCACACCGGAACTACTGATTCGCGGACTGGACAGCCAATTGGTTTGGGATTATGAAAATGCCTACCACTGGTTCAGCCATCCCACGCGCATGAACAAGATGCTGGCCCATTATGAGCTCTATAAATCCATCATGCATTTGCCGGGCGATGTCGTAGAGATGGGCACCTACAAGGCGGCATCTTTGATCCGATTAGCTAGTTTTCGCAATGTTTTGGAGAACGACTTTTCGCGCAAGATCGTTGCATTTGATGCCTTTGGTAAATTTCCTACCAAAAATCTTTCTCTAAAAGTAGATTTTGACTTTATCGAAGGCTTCGAAAGAGGAGGCGGCGACGGCCTATCGAAAGAAGAAGTCGCGGCCATCTTGGCCCACAAAAAGTTCGACAATGTTTTGCTCGTGGAGGGAAATGTTTTTGACACATTGCCGGATTTTCTAAATACTTATCCGGCGACGCGTATTGCATTTTTGCATTTGGATATGGATGTGAAAGAGCCAACCACTTATGCGCTAGAGGCGCTGTATGACCGCATTGTTCCGAACGGCATTATCGTGCTTGACGATTACAACGCCGTCGCCGGAGAGACCGACGCTGTAGACGAATTTGTTTCCAAAAAGAAAATGGCTATAGAGAAAACAAACCATTACTACGTGCCTGCGTTTATCAGAAAACCCCAATAACTAGCCGCCTCTTCCCTCCTACATGCCAAACCGAACAAGTAAGTCCTGACGCACACGATCCACGACGGCATCCCATTGCCAGCTTGCGTCTTGACGGTAAAGTTTCACGCTGGGGTACCAGGGACTGTCGTCCCGATGCAGCATCCAACGCCAATCGGGCACATGCCCAAGAAGTACCCAGGTCGGTTTACCCATAGCGCCACTGAGATGCGGCACGCTAGTGCAGGTACTGATAATTAAATCCAGATTATCGACAAGCGCAGCGGTGTCGCTGAAATCATGTAATTGATCACCGAAAAACGCCACGTCTTGTCTTTCGGAAAAACTACCCGCATCACTTTCTTTGATTTCTTTTTGTAGGCAAATATATTGGAGATCGGATGGGGGCAGTGCCTGTTGAAATTGCGAAAACGTCATGCTGCGCTGCGCATCGCCCTTAAACTTGGATGTGCTACTCCAAACCACCCCGATGCGGGGCTTGGTTTTTACCCCTAGGCGCATAGCCCATTCACTCACCTTGTTTGGGTCAGCCCGTAAGTACGCTGGACTTTTGGGTATGGAGTCCAGGTCTGTCTGCAATGCCAGTGGCAAACTGAGCAGCGGGCAATGAAAATCAAATGGAGGCAGCGCTTCTCCTTTATTGATAAACGCGTCAACGCCATCGAGCGTTTCCAATAATGCTCGCAATGAATGGTGTACTGCAAGTAGCACACCGGCACCGCGATTTTTCAATTGGGGGAGGTATCGACAAAACTGCAGCACGTCACCCAAGCCTTGCTCCCCGTGGATCAAAATAGTTTTGTTTTCAAGCGAGGAGTGGCCCATCCACATTTTTTGTTCAAAGTTGGGGATTGCTAAATTCGTACCCTTGGCTTTCCAGCGCCATTCGTAGAGTTCCCAGCCGCTCTGAAAATCGCCATTTAATAAGAACGTCAAACCCATATTCAAATGCGCATCGGCGTGCCGTGGGTCTTGCGCTATCGCCTGGGAAAAACTAATCACCGCTTCGTCTAAGCGACCCAAATCGCGCAATACGAGTCCCCGGTTGTTGTAGGCGTCGGCATAACTAGGAACTAAGGTAATGGCTTTGTCGTAGCAGCTCAGCGCCAGCTCCAATTGCATACACGCGTGGTAGGCATCGCCCAAATTGAAATGGGTCTGCGCGTTATGCGGCTCCAGCGACAAGGCCTGGCAATAACTTTCAATTGCTGCGAATAATTGTTCGGCTTCTTGAAGCGCGACGCCTCGGTTGTAAAAAGCAGCGGCGTATTGCGGTTGAAGGGCAATTGCTTGGTTGTAACTGGCAATTGCGTCGTTCACTTTTTGCAGTTGTCTAAGCGCATTGCCGCGATTGCAGTGGGCTTGGGCAAAATCTGGTGCGATGCGGATCGCTGCGTCGTAATGCGCTAAGGCCTCGGGAAACTGCCCGAGTTCATACAAAGCCACGCCACAATTACCATGCGCCTGCGCACTTTTAGGGTTGACCTCCAAAGCTCGAAGAAACCATTTATGTGCCCGTACATAATCTCCAGACTGCGCCGCAATAATCCCGCTTAAGTGCAAGGCATCAAAATACTTTGGGACGGCCACCAGCACCGCTTCAAATATTGCTTGGGCCTGGACAAGATCGCCACCTTCTAACAATGCGATTCCACGGGCCACCATGTCACTTGGGTTTGCCGATTGAGGAGAGTTGTCGTTGATCATTTCGGCACTGAGCTAGGTTGACTCATCATATCTACTTATGTTGCGCGACCTAATTTAGGCATATTTCATGCTTAGTGCCAACTATGCCCCCCAACGTCCCGACCCTAGCCACGCCCGCAAACCAAGCCATTAACTGCTGGCAATGCCGACATTTCGCTACCAGCTGGGACCCAGCACTGCCTTATCTGTGCAAGCTGATGGGCTTTAAGTCGAAGATGCTGCCCTCTATACAGTTAGTGCAACTCGACGGCCGCCCCTGCCAGGGCTTTGATGCCAAGCCCGCCAGAGCAGCGCCCAAGCCCGGGGTGTCGGTAAGTCGTCAATAAAGGAGCGCAAACCCGTGGCACGGGATTTGCAGATAGGGTGACTCCATTGACACCTTTTTGACCCTACCTACTTATGTCCGCGTCTCATTTGCCCATTTCAGCACTCTGGCTGGATCCGTTTCGCCCGCTGAGCGCGGCGAACGCGCAGGCTTTGGCCGGCGCAGGTCTGGTCGTCACCGCAGTTACTACGCTAGACGCTTTGCAAGAAGCCTTGGCAGACGAACAAGCTGCCTACTCTATGCTAGTTTTAGGCTTGGGGGGCGATACCAGCCTGCTGGACGAGAGCGCAGCACTGGTCAAGGCCAACCGATTGCTCCTACCATTGGTATGCCGTACCGAACGCCGCCACCTAGAAGTCGCCATTGCATCTGTACATCAAGGCGCGTGCCATGCGCTGTCAGCCGACGACTGGACCACTAGCGCCTGGACCCAAACCATAACGCGCGCGCGCGCCGCCAGCCAGGCCGCCGCCGCAGTCAACACAGTGGCCAGCGTCACCTCGAACGCAGCGGCACCGCATGTGCACACCAACGCCGCGGAAGAGTCGGTACGCAGCGTGGTCTATGTAGACCCCATCAGCCGCAATTTGCTAGCCCTAGCCCACCGCGTCGCCCTGGCCAATGTAGCGGTGCTGATTGAAGGCCCGACAGGTTCAGGTAAAGAGGTGCTTTCACGCGTGCTGCATGAATCCTCGGCCAGCGCCAACGGCCCCTTTGTTGGTTTTAACTGCGCGGCCATGCCCGAGCACATGATTGAAGACATGCTCTTTGGCCATGAAAAAGGTGCATTCACCGGCGCTGTTAAAGACCACCGCGGCCTGTTTGAACAAGCCCAAGGCGGCACTATATTTTTAGATGAGATTGGCGAACTGCCACTGACTTTGCAAGCCAAGCTGCTACGCGTTTTGCAAGAGCGCACCTTAGTTCGCCTGGGTGGTGAACGCACTATTGGCCTAGACGTGCGCGTGGTCGCTGCTACCAACAAAAACCTGCGCGATTCCATTGCACAGCGCGAATTCCGCGAGGACCTGTATTTCCGTCTCAGCACTTTTAAGCTGCGCGTACCGGCACTGGCCGAGCGCCCGGGCGATATTCTTCCCATCGTGGCCCGTATGCTGGGCCGCCATGGCCGCAATGGCCAAAGCTGGAGCGTCAGCCCCGCTGCGCAAACCGCTTTGCTGGCCTACCCCTGGCCGGGCAATGTGCGCGAACTCGAAAACGTAGTGCAACGTGCCATGGTGCTTTGCTCAGACCAACAAATTGACACCCAGCACCTGATGTTTGACGACATGTCCGTCGAGTCGCTGCTGGCCAGCGGTTACCACGCACCAACGCCATCCGCACAAGTCGCACCGCCCGCTGTTGACTTGCAATTGGCACAGGGCGTACCCGCCAACATTGCCGAACTGCTGGCTTTGGTGCAGGAAGACGACAACGCTGACATGCCCTTGCAGGCAGCGGTGAAACACAACGAACACACTTTGATCCGCGCCGCGCTGGAATCTTCGCGCAGCCGCCTGGAAGCCGCCGAAAAACTGGGCATCAGCCCGCGCACGCTGCGCTACAAGCTGGCGCGTCTGCGCGATAACTCGCTCAGCCAATTAGCCAACGCCTAAATAACGCCACCCGACTCGGAGCCCACGCCATGATTGAAAAAGCCACTTCCGCCGCCAGCATTGCATCCATGTTGCGCACGCTGGAAGCGCATTCATCCCAGGCCAAAGGCTTGAGCGATGACAGCGCTAGCGGTGTACCGAAAACTAATTTTGCAGAAATCATTGGCAAAGCCGTCAGCCAGACCAATGCAGCCCAGGTGGAATCGCAAAAAACCACCTCCGCCTTTGAAAGCGGTGAAGCGGTACCACTCACTGAAGTGGTGATGAAGATGCAAAAGGCCTCGCTGTCCTTTGAAGCCACCTTGCAGGTGCGCAACAAAGTGCTCAAAGCCTATGAAGACGTGATGAACATGCCGGTTTAAGCAAAGCCCGACACACCTTGACTCAAATCCTGCGCTGAAAGAGAACCCCTATGGCAACCGCAACCGCACCTACTGGAACCATGCTTCCCGGCGCCACTGACGCAGGCGCACTGGCCACCCGACCGGGCGCTGGTGGGCGTAATGCTATGGCCACTATGGGCGGCGACAACGCCATCAGCCTGGGCGACAACGGGATGCCGCTGGCCGACTACTCCGGCCCCTTTGGCCCGATCAAACAAATCTTGGACCAACCTTCGGTTAAAAAATCATTACCTTTAATGGTCATCGCGGTGGCCTTGTTGGCCTTTGCATTGGTCTATACGCTGGTCAACCAACCGAACTACCGTCCGGTGATGTCGGGCATTACGGAAGGCGACCAGCAGGCCGTGTTTGAAGCCCTCAAAGCCGCCGACTTCAAGCCGGTGATCGACAGCAGCAACGGGCAAGTTACCGTGCCGGTGACGCGCTACCACGAAGCACGCATTTATCTAGCCTCCAAAGGCTTGCCCAAGACCACATCGACTGGCTTGGATACGCTTAAAGACCAATCGGCCATGACCACCAGCCAGTTCATGGAGCAAGTGCGTTACAACGCCGCCATCGAGCAGGAACTGGCGCGCAGCATTCAGCAAATTGATTCGATACAAACTGCGCGCGTGCATTTGGCAACGACCAAACCTTCGGTATTTGTGCGCGACCGAACACCGCCTAAAGCATCGGTGGTAGTCACGCCCCATCAGGGACGCAGTGTCAGCCCAACGCAAGTACAAGCCATTGTGCATTTAGTCGCTTCCAGCGTGCCTATGCTGCTGCCGGAAAACGTGTCCATTGTGGACAACGTGGGCAAGCTCATGACCGACGCCGCCTCCGATGCGGCCATGGGCCTGAACGCTACCCAGTCCAAATACAAACAATCGCTAGAAGACCTGTACCGCCAGCGTGTACTAGAAATTTTGGTGCCCATCGTAGGCGATGCCAATGTGCGTTCGCAAGTCAACCTGAACATCGACTTCAGCCAAACTGAAGTTACCTCGGAAGACTATGACCCAGCCGGCAAAGGCCCCAAAACGCGTTCCGAAATTACCAGCGAAGACCGCAACAGCGCCAAAGAAGCCGCGGGCATTCCAGGCACCTTGGCCAATACCGCACCGCCTGCGCCAACCACCACTTTGAACACTGCTGCCGCCCCGGCCACTGCTACTGACGAGCGCAGCACCGTGGCTGCACGTGCCACCCGCAATTACGAATTTGACCGTCAGGTACGCCATACCAAATCAGCTTCAGGCGGCATCCAGCGTGTCAGCGTGGCCGTGGTGATCAACGAACGCCCCCCCGTCGCCCAACCTAAGAACGACAAGGGCGAGGACCAGCCTGCAAAACCCAACCCCTATACTCCCGAAGAGTTGGAGCGCATACAGCAGTTGGTACGTGGTGTGGTCGGTTTTGATGAAGCGCGCAAAGACGTGGTCAGCGTGATCCCGGCCAAGTTCGAGCCCGATGCGCCTATCGATCTGTCGATTCCTTGGCACAAAGACGATGCTGTCTTAACCAACCTTAAGTCTGCGCTATTGGGCCTGATGTTTGTGGCCTTCCTGATGGCGGTAGTGCGCCCGGTGGTAGTCCATATGATGGAGCGTGACAAACAAGCCGCCCTGGATGCAGCCGAGAAAGTCCAACTGGCCCAAGAACAGGCCCTGGCGATAGAGCGAGCACAAGCCGAAGAAGCGGCGGCAGCGGGTGCCGAACCTGGCGAGCCATCGGCGGCCGATACGCTTGAAGAGATGAAAGCGAAGATGAAGGCCAAGAAGTCGGGAATCTCCGCCGAGATGATGGATACTGCCAACACCTACGACGACAAAGTGGCCCTGATCCGCATGATCGTGGGCGACGACTCTGCCCGCGTGGCCAGCGTCTTGAAGAACATGATCAAGCCCAATTAAGGGGCTGCGAAAAATTAGATTTCCAGGACATTAACGACTATGGCAGACGACAACAAAGCAACAGGCGCTGCGGGCTACAGCGACGCGCTGCGCCGCGAGATGTCGGAACTCACCGGTACGCAGCGCGCTGCCGTGCTGATGCTGCTATTGGGCGAGGAGCAAGCAGCCAACATCATCCGCTTTCTCAGCCCCAAAGAAGTTCAGGGTCTGGGTGCTGCCATGGTGCAAGTGGCCGAACTCTCGCAAGAGGCCGTCAATGCGGTCCTCGACGAATTTTTGGCCGAAATCAAACGCCAGACCAATCTGGGCCT
>CANJXV010000038.1 GCA_947478935.1 Comamonadaceae bacterium | reverse complement strand
GGCTATGTGATGGAGTCGGGCATCATCACCATGAACGGGGACGCCAAGCAAATGCTTAACGACCCCAAAGTGCGGGCTGCTTATCTGGGCGAATAAGTGCAAGAGGCGCTAGAGCGCATGCATTACCGCTACCCCCTGATCTTGCTGCTGGTAACAGTGGTGTGGGGTATGACGTTTCCGGTGCTCAAGGTAGCTACCAGCGTGCTTAGCGGTGTGGAAATCACCACCTTGCGTTTTTGCATTGCGGCCCTTTGCATGCTGCCCTTTGTACGCGGCATCAGCTTTGCTGCCTGGCGCGATGGTTTCTGGCTGGGCGCGCTCGCGCTTTTTTCTATGGCGGCGCAGGCCTATGGTTTGCAGTTCATTGCATCTAATCGAAGCGCTTTTCTCACCAGCCTTAATGTGTTGATGGTCCCCTTGCTGGGTTTATTGCTGGGTGGTCGGCCCAGCTGGCTGATATTTGTAGCCGCCGCGCTGGCTTGTCTTGGCATCGGCATGATGTCGTATGACGGAGAGGCCCACTTGTTGGCGGACGCAGCCACCTTGCTGGCGGCGCTGGCCTATGCGGTGTACACCATCGGTATGTCGGCCCGCGCGCGCTTGCACAAGGCGGTGCATTTGGCCTCGGCCCAAGTCTGGTGTATGGCGGCCATGGGCCTGGTGTGGATGCTGCTCGATAGCGGGCCTGCGCGCATGCTCAGCCTGCCCGATGTGATCAACCTAGAAGTCTTACTCGGCTTGATGTTTTTAGGTGCGCTGGCTTCCGCAGCCACTTTCTTTTTGCAGGCACTAGCGCAAACCCATGTGTTGGCGGAGCAGGCCGCAATTATTTACGCCATGGAGCCGGTATTTGCAGCCTTATTTGCTTGGATATACCTGGCCGAGTTGATGACGCCCATGGCCCAGGCGGGCGCTGTAGTGGTCGTAGTTGCCGTGGTACTGAGCCAACGACCGAGCGCTGTGCAAGCGGACTGCACCTCCGAAGCGCTTAATGCTTATCCGCCTCCGAAGTAAAAGCATCGGCAAAAAATTCATCGGCGGGCAAACCGGCCTGCGCGCAAAAGTCTCGCTTAGCGGAGTCCACCACGATCGGCGCGCCGCAGGCATAGACCTGATGGCCGGACAAGTCCGGAAAATCTTCCAGCACCGCACGGTGAACAAAACCGGTGCGTCCTTGCCATGCATCTTCCGGTAGGGCGTCAGACACAACCGGCACGTAGCGAACATTGGGCATGACCGCGCAATGCGCACGCACCCAATCTTCCATGTACAAATCCGCCGGGCGGCGTCCGCCCCAGTACAGCGAGACCGCGCGCGTGATACCGCAATGCTGCAGGTGTTCGAGCAAGGCTTTAAGCGGCGCGAATCCGGTACCCGAAGCTAGAAACACCATGGGCTTGTCCGAATCTTCACGCAAGTAAAACGAACCCATAGGTCCTTCTATGCGCAAAATATCTTTTTCTTTCATCGAGCCAAATACCAAATCAGTAAAACGCCCGCCTGGCATGTGGCGGATATGCAGTTCCACGCCCGGTCCGTGGCTGGGCGCATTGGCCATGGAGTAAGAACGGCGGGCACCATCACGCAAAATGAATTCGACGTACTGACCCGCGCGGTACACAAAGGTGTCATTGGCTGGCAATTGCAATTGCATCAACATCACGTCCTCGGTTTCGCGCACCAGGCTGCTCACGCGGGTGGGCATTTTTTTGATGGGCAGCGCACCGGCAGGCGTTACCTGGCGCGATTCAAGGGTGATGTCGCTCAGGGCGCGGGCACTGCAAGTGAGCACAAAACCTAGTGCTTCTTCCTCTTCGCTAAGCGCCTTGCGCTGGAAATTGCTCTGCTGCACCTGGCCGGATACCAACTTGCATTTGCAGGAGCCGCAGGCGCCGTCTTTGCAGCCATAGGGCAGGCCTATGCCTTGGCGTATACCAGCGGCGAGCAGGCTTTCATGGGGTTGGGCTTCAAACTGTATGCCGCTGGGCTGAACCGAGATGGCGAAAGAGGCGGCGCTGGCATTCATCGTTATGGTTATCCTTGGGGTTTACAACGAGCACGAGCCCCGATTTTGCCTTCAAACCAAAGCCCCTTAGGCGCCTTACCTGCACGCTTTAGGCGCAGCCGCGTACTCATTGTCGGTTGCGGTGATGTGGGTATGCGCGTGGCACGCTTGCTCGCGCCGCGAGTGCGCGTGCTGGCCCTCACCTCGCAAGTGGCGCGAATGGCGCCATTGCGCGCTGCGGGCATCAAACCGCTGTTGGGTAATTTGGATGAGCCGCGCAGCTTGCGCCGTTTGGCGGCATTGGGCCAGCGCGTGGTGCATCTGGCGCCACCAGCGGCCAATGGTAGCCGCGATCTGCGCAGCGCCCATGTGCTGCAAGCATTGCGACTACGGGCAGCACCGCTGGCTTTGGTTTATGGCTCTACTACCGGGGTCTATGGCGATTGCCAGGGGGAGTGGGTTTCTGAAGTTCGCGTACTGCAGCCTCAAACTGAACGGGCGCATCGGCGCGTGGATGCAGAAAGTCGGATACGCCATTTCGGGCGCGCCACCGGGGCCCACACACGGGTCTTGCGCATTCCCGGCATATACGCGCCAGACCGCGAAGGTGGCACGCCGCTGGCGCGCTTGCAAAAAGGGACGCCGGTACTGGTGCATGAAGACGATGTGTACACCAACCATATCCATTCCGACGACTTGGCCCGCGCCTGCCTGATGGCCTTGTGGCGCGGACGGGCCCAGGGCGTCTACAACGTTAACGACGATGTGGTCATGAAGATGGGCGACTACATGGATGCCGCTGCAGCACTGTATGGTTTGCCATCACCACCACGCTTGCCGCGCGATGCCTTGGCGGCTGTTTTATCGCCCATGCAAATGAGTTTTTTGGCCGAGTCCCGGCGCATGGACAACCGGCGTGTCAGGCGGGAGTTGCGATTGGTTCTGCACTACCCAAGTGTCTTGGACGGGCTGGCTAAGGGTATGTCTCTACCGATGGCCTGAAGGATGGCCTTTGGCCGGCTGTGGTGTCAGGGCGCGGGATGGTCCGCAATATGCTCCTCACCGGGCTTAGGTCGATACATCCATAACAGTGCATGCCAGATGACCCAGCTGCATAGCAGAGTGATAGGCCCGGCCCAAAGCACATCACTCAGCCAATGCGCCATGTCGGCCATACGAGAAAAGCCAATCAGGGATGCTGCGCCAAGGCCGGCCACCGCCCACAGTCTGCGCTTGCGATGCGATAGCAACATCAGCGAAGCAAAGAAAAAACCGCAGGCCACGTGGCCGCTAACAAAGGAGCAGTTGTTATGGCATTGGTCGGTAATCAGACCGGCGCGCGTAAACAACTGGGTACCGCCAAAGTTTTGCACTTCGTAGGGGCGCGAACGCTGCCAGTGTTCTTTAAAGCCGCTATTGACCAGTAAACCCGGCCCGAGGGCGCCAGATAACACCACAAAAGCCAGCGGTAGGCGCCAATCGCGGTGAGCCGGGCGCAGATTGGCCAGGATCCAGCCGCCCAGTGCCAAAAACACCAGACCACGGAACACAGCCGGTGTATAGAGATTGATGAGTTTGACCCACCACCATTGAATAATGAGTCGCTCGGTGCCTGGCCCTGCAAACCAAGCCGCCACGTGAAGGTCTAGCGCCGGCCAAAAGGTGGGCACCATAGCCAGCGCGACCAGGGCCAGTACGATCCCCCAGAACAGGATGGGCGCGGTGCCAAACTTGCTGGCGGCTGGGCTAGGGTGGTCTGGATTCAAGATTCTTGGGTATTTGGTGGGGGCCTCAAGCACCGGGCCTTGGCTTTGCCCGCTCCTTGCGCGGGCCGATTATCGTTCGCCGCCGCATGCCAGTGGCGACACCGCGACGCGTTGCTGGCATGTAAAGCCTGTCAACCGGCAGCTTAGGCCCGCCGTTAAGCAACCATCAAGGGGTAACTTGCCCCACGCAAAGTGCACACCGGCTGTTCGGTCGCTAGGAGATACACATGAAAACTTGGTTTATCAGCACATTGGCCGTATGCGCCGCAGGCACGGTGTGGGCCCAGGACGTGGGCCGGGTTATTTCCTCGACACCTATCCTTCAGCAAGTGGCTGTGCCGCACCGGGTGTGCAATAGCGAACAAATCATTTACCAGCAGCCCAGTAGTGGCGCCGGCGCGATTCTCGGAGCCATCGCCGGAGCGGCCATCGGTAACTCCATGGGTGGGCGCGGCGCGGAGCGCGCTGCGGCCACCGCCATCGGCATGGTCGGCGGCGCCGTGATCGGCGACCGGGTAGAGGGGCCCGGCGGCGAGCGCGTGCAGAACGTGGAACGCTGCACCATCCAAAATTTTGTAGAAAACCGCACCAGCGGCTACCAAGTTTTATATGAATTTGGCGGCAAACAATACAGCGTACAAATGGCCCAGGACCCAGGCGCTGTGATCGCTTTGCAAGTCGCTCCCACCAACGGCGTGATCGCGCAGGCGCCGACACAAACGACTGTGATTTCCTCGTCCAATCCGGTATACGTCCAACCCAGCGTTACTTACATCAGCGTACCCGCTCCGAGCGTGTATTACCCGGTTGCTACTTATCGCCCCTTATTCACGCCGACGGTGGTGATTCCATGGGGTTATGGGCATCGCGATCGCCATTTCTGGCGTTAAATCAAACAGCGTGGCATAGCGCTTGGCGCCGACCCTGGGCCTATCAATGCCGACCGGGCTAAGCCGCCTCAGGATTCATCCATTGTCGGGTCGGTAATCGGGCCACTGCCGCTAAAGCGGTTCATGGCCAAATAAATAACCGGCGTAATAAAAAGCGTAATGGCCTGGGAAAATACCAGTCCACCCACCACCGCCAAGCCCAGAGGTTGGCGCAATTCAGCTCCTGCACCGACACCCAGGGCAATCGGCAAAGCACCAAACATGGCTGCCAGCGAGGTCATCATGATCGGGCGAAAACGCATCAGGCAAGCGGCGTGAATCGCTTCCTCCGGCGTCATGCCTTGTTCGCGCTGCGCTTGCAAGGCAAAGTCAATCATCATGATCGCGTTTTTCTTGACGATACCGATGAGCATCATCACGCCAATCGTGGCGATCAGCGTCAGGTCCTGCCCGAACCACATCAAAGTCGCCAGCGCCCCCATGGCTGCCGAGGGCAGGCCCGCCAGAATCGTCAGCGGGTGGATGTAGCTCTCATACAGCACGCCCAGTAGTACATAAATGACCAGCAGCGCTGCCACGACCAAGACCACCTGGCCGCCTTGCGAGCTTTTGAACACCGCGGCATCGCCGCCATAAGAGGTGATGATAGAGGAGGGCAATTGGATGGTTTCACGCGCCTGGTCGATTTTGGTGGTCGCATCGCCCAGAGCAGTACCCGGTGCCAGATTGAAGGAAATGGTGACGGCTTGCAATTGGCCTACGTGGTTGATCGAGGTGGCTCCCATCATGCGCTCGACCGTGGTGAAGTTGCTAATGGGTACCAAGGCGCCGGTGTTAGCGCGCACATAGATGCCAGCCAGGGCCTGCTCGTCCTGCTTGGCTTCGGGCGCTACTTCCATGATGACCTGGTAGCTGTCGGTGGATAGGTAGATGGTGGACACCTGGCGTTCGCCAAAAGCGCTGAACAAGGCAGAGCGCACCGCCTCCATACTGACCCCCAAACTGTTGGCCCTATCGCGGTCGATTTTGAGCTGCGCTTGCAGAGCGCGGAATTGTGCGTCGCTGGTCACGTCGCGAAACAGTGGGTCGGCGCGCAGTTTTTCTTGCAACTTACCCGCCCACGTGTTGAGCTCATCGGCGCGCACGCTTTGCAGTACATACTGGAATTGCGCTTTGCTGGGGCGGCCACCCAATTGCAAGTTTTGAATTGGGCGCATGAATACGTTCAAGCCGGCAATAGAGCGCAATTTTTTGCGCAGGCCTTCAATCACTTTTTTGGCTGGCAGGCGTTTGGACGAGGGTTTGAGCGTGACAAACATACGGCCCGAATTTTGGCCGCTGTTACCGCCAATAAAGGAATTTACGGCGTCCACGTTTTCGTCATTGCGGATGATGTTGGCGGCGCGCTCTTGCAGCTTGATCATGGCGGCAAAAGAGATGTCTTCATTGGCCTCGGTGGTGACGGTGATTTGTCCGATATCTTCTTCTGGGAAAAACCCTTTGGGGATGATGTTGACCAGATACACCGTACCAAAGAAGGTGGCAACGGCAATCAGCAAAATAGTTTTGCGCCAGCGCAGGCTCAAGTTGAGCATGCGGGTGTAGCCGGCCAGCATATTGTCAAAGCCGCGCTCAAATACGCGCACTATCGCGCCCGGTTTGGCCTGGTGTGATTCTTCTTTCAAAAAGCGGCTGGCCAGCATCGGCACCAGAGTAAGGGAAACAAAGGCCGACACCAAAATAGCCAGACTGACCACCACCGCGAACTCGTGGAATAGCAAACCGATGACGCCCGGCATAAAAAAGATGGGAATGAACACTGCAATCAAAGAAGTGGAAATCGACACAATGGTGAAACCCACTTCCCGCGCACCTTTGATGGCTGCACTGAAGGGCTGTTCGCCGTTTTCGACATGGCGGATGATGTTCTCCAGCACCACAATGGCGTCGTCCACCACCAGGCCCACAGCCAGCGTCATACCTAGCAGGGAAATATTGTCCAGGCTGTAATTCATACCCCACAGCAGGGCGATGGCACCCATGAGCGAGATCGGCAGTGACAACGTGGGGATGGCGGTGGCCACAAAGCGGCGCAAGAACAAAAAGATCACTAGCACCACCAAGGCTACGGTGCCGGCCATGGTGAGCGAGACATCATGCAGTGCATCGCGCACAGAAATGGAGCGGTCGTTGATCGGGGTCATGACCACCGAGCCAGGCATTTGCGATTGCAAATTGGGCAAAGCGGCGCGTATGGTGTCCACTACTTTGACGGTGTTGGCACCGGGTTGGCGCTGTACCGCAATCGTGATCGCATTCTCGCCATTGAAGGTCGCCCAGGTGCGCATGTTTTCTACGCTGTCTTCCACCTTGGCCACATCGCGCAGGCGCACCGGGTTGCCGCCTTTGTTGCTGATGATCAGGTTGGCAAATTCACGAGCGGTGCTCAGTTGTTTATTG
Organism: Comamonadaceae bacterium; assembly: GCA_947478935.1. GTDB lineage: Bacteria > Pseudomonadota > Gammaproteobacteria > Burkholderiales > Burkholderiaceae_C > Allorhodoferax. The sequence continues at coordinate 6,264 of CANJXV010000038.1, read as the reverse complement.
GCCTGCAACACCAGGGTTTGTGTTGGTCCGTCCAGCGTACCTACCGGCGTATTCACATTGGCCGCGCGCAGGGCCGCACTGACTTCGTCCAAACCGATATTCATGCTCGCTAGGGATTCCGGCTTGACCCGTACCCGCACCGCAAAGCGTTTGGCACCGTAGATATTGACCTGGGCCACGCCTTCGATGGTGGACATGGTGGGAGAGATCAGGTGCTCTGCGTAGTCCTGCAACTCCTGGGGCGAGAGCGAGGGCGAGGTTAGCGTCAAAAACAGAATCGGCGCGTCGGCAGGATTTACCTTGCGGTAGGACGGCGGATTGGTCATGTCCGGTGGCAAATTGCGCTGGGCGCGCAGCAGAGCGGCCTGTACATCCACGGCGGCCGCATCGATGTTGCGGCCTTCTTCAAACTCGAGGGTCAGCGTGGTTTGGCCCAGGGTGCTGGTGGAGCTGATGGTTTTGAGGCCCGGCACTGTTTGGAACTGTTTCTCCAGCGGCAGCGCGACAGAGGTCGCCATGGTGTCCGGGTTGGCGCCGGGCAGCGAGGCCGACACATTGATCACCGGTGTGTCGTAGCTGGGAAGTGCCGCCACCGGGATGCTGCGCAAACCGATCACCCCTGCCATAAAAATGCTCACATTCAGGAGCACCGTCATCACCGGGCGGCGGATAAAGAGCTCGGAAAAATTCATGGCGCGCTCGCTTTGGATGCGGGTGCTTCGGGGCTGCTAGCCGCCCCCTTTGGGTCTTTAGCCGGGTCTTTGCTGCGCTCTACTACCGGGGCACCGGGGCGCACGTTTTGTTTGCCTTCGACAATGATCGACTCGCCTAGGGTGACGCCGGTGACAGCGATTTCAGCGCCCTGTGCTTGCACGATTTTCAGAGGCCGCGCCACCGCTTTGCCGTTTTCTACGGCGTAGGCAAAGGGCCCACGTGCGCTGTAAATCACCGCGCCTTGCGGGATCACCAAGGCTTCTTTGATTTCACGCAGGGTTTGCTGCACTTCAACAAAAGCGCCGGGCCAGAGTTTTTCCTCGTCGTTCTTGAAATACGCTTTGGCTTTGACCGAGCCGGAGGCGGCATCGATCTGGCTGTCCACAAATTGAAGCTTGCCTTTGAAGGTGCCGCCGTTATCGGCCAGCGTGGCCGTGACCGGCGCGCCACCAGCCTTGAGCGCGCCCAGGGCATCGGAGATATTGCGCTGCGGCAGCGTAAAAGTAACGGCAATCGGGTTGACCTGGGTAATGGTGAGCAGATTGGTCACATTGGCCTGCACCGTCGCGCCATTAGAGACATTGACGGTGCCGATCCGGCCCGATTGGGGCGCCAGAATGCGTGCATAGGATTGGGCCACGCGGGCCGCATCGATCGCCGCTTTGTCCGCGTTGACCGTGGCAGTCCAGACTTCGACATTGGCATTTGCCGTGTCCACCTGGCCTTGGGCGATAAAGTTTTGCGCGGCTAATTCCTGCGTGCGCTTGAGCTGGCGCTGGGCATCACCTAAGGAGGCGGTGTCCTTGGCTAGCTGGGCTTGCGCTTTAACGATATTGGCTTCTTCGGTGCGCGCGTCTAAGGTAAACAGTGGATCGCCGTTTTTGACGAACTGGCCGTCGCGCACATGCACTTTGGCGATGATGGAGTTGGTTTGCGCTTTGATGTCCACACTGCTGATGGGCGAGACCACACCGGTGGCCCGCAAGCGCACCGCCAAATCTTTTTGCTCCACGGCGACGGTGCTGACGGTAACCGGTGGCATCGGGGCGGCCGCACCGGATGCACCGCTGGCAGGTGCGGCAGGTGCCGATGCGCCCGCGCTGCTCGGCGCGGCGCTGGCGGCAGGGGCAGCCGTACCAGCACCAGCACCGGTGCCAGCAGATGCCGGCTCTTTGTTACCGCAAGCGCTTAGAAGCATTACCGACAGGCCAAAGCAAAGGCTGGCGTTTCGCAAGGAATTTGAACGCGTTTTTTTCATTTTTGGTGAGAGCAAGAGTTTGTCGAAGGTAATGGATTGGCTTTGCCAGCCATGGGGCTGGACGGCTTTTCGCGGCGCAAGCATCTTATATGCAATGTTTGGCCGCGTGATGTCTGCGCCGCCCTGGCGTGCGGCAAGGCGGATTTTCTATAGCGCAGCCCGATGGCAGGGCTGTGGTTTCTACCGATAGCGCGTTCATTTGCGCGTCAGCGCGCCCGACTTGTCTTGGGTTTGTGGCCGTCGTTGAAGACCGGCGGGGCCAGCGGCAGAGGTCGGCGACAGATGCAGACAGACTGCAATGCTGCGCTGCAATAAATCATGCCTGCAAGGCGGATACCGCCGTTCGGGCCGCGCCTAGCGCCCGCCCTGCTTGTGTGGGCGGCAGTCCTCAGGCAAACACGCCAGCAGTGTCCTGCATGTGTGCCGACACTTCACCCAGTTGGTGCATGCTGTCGCCGTAGCTCATTTCCATTTGGGTCATGGCCTTGAAGTAGTGGCTGACCATGTACTCATTGGTCACGCCGATGCCACCGTGTAATTGCACCGCCTGCTGCCCGACGTAGCGCATGGATTGCCCGATTTGGTACTTGGCACGAGCCATGGCGGCGCGGCGCTCGGGCGCTGGGGCATTGAGCTTCAGGCTGGAGTAGTAACTCATGGAACGACCTAACTCCACTTGCATCTTCATATCCGCCACCCTATGGCGTAGCGCCTGGAAGCTGGACAAAGTGGCACCAAACTGTTTGCGGGTGTTCATGTACTGGGCCGTCATCGCCAAGGTCTTGTCCATGGCGCCTACGGCCTGGGCGCACAAGGCGGCGATGCCGACGTCGGTGGCGTGTTCCAGCGCGGTGCGGCCATGGCGGGTAATCAGGGTGGCCGGTGTGTTGTGCATGCGCACTTCAGCGGCGCGGCCACCGTCTTGGGTGCCATAGCCCCGTGTTTGCAAGCCGCTGGCCGTGCGCTCGATCAAAAACAGAGCCAGCTCGCTGTCCACCATCGCTGACAGCAAAAACGCGTCCGCTTGGTCACCGGCAGGCACCAGGCTTTTGGCGCCGCTGATTTGGTAGCCACTACCCGCCGCCGTGGCGTTGCAGGAAGATGCATCTAAGCGGTAGCGCTTGCCCTGTTCTTGCGAGGCCAAGACCAACAAGGCCTCACCGCTGCACAGCTTGGGCAGCCATTGGGCTTTGGTTTGCTCGTCGGCGTAGCCCGACAAAACCGCTCCGCACACCAGCGCTTGTGCCAGCGGCTCGAGCACGATACCGCGCCCGAGCTCTTCCATCACGACCATGCCTTCAACAGGGCCCATGCCCATGCCACCATCGTCTTCACTCACGTAGAGGCCGCACAGGCCTAGCTCTGCCAGCTCATTCCAGGCGCCACGGTCAAAGCCGCCGGCTTGTTCGATGCTGCGGCGGCGATCAAAGCTGTAGGCCTTGTCCACCCATTTACGGACCGCGTCGCGCAGTTGTTCTTGGTCGTCAGAAAAATCGAAATCCATAGTGTGTTTCCTTCAGTGTCTGCGGCCAATCAGCCCAGTACAAATTGCGAGACGATATTGCGCTGCACCTCGTTGCTGCCACCGTAAATCGTGGTCTTGCGCATATTGAAATACGTCGATGCCAAGGGCGCGCAGTGCGCGTGCCCGACATGGTCGCCTTGCCAGCCCGCTTCCATGGCCTCGCGGATCAGGGGCAGGGCAAAAGGCCCAGCTGCCAGCATCATCAGTTCGCTGTAGCGCTGCTGAATCTCGCTGCCGCGGATTTTTAGCAAACCTGCGATATCTAGCGACTGCTTGCCCGATTTTTCTGCCGACAGCACACGCAGCACCATCATTTCCAGCGCCACGATGTCCACTTCGAGTTTGGCAATTTCATCGCGGAAGCGGCTGTCCTCGTACACGCCTTCGGTTTTGGCGATGCGCTTTAAGCGCTCCAACTCGCGCTTGGCGCGGTTGACGTCGGCAATATTGGTTCGCTCGTGAGCCAGCAAGTATTTGGCGTAATTCCAGCCCTTATTTTCCTCGCCGACTAGATTCTCAGCAGGTACTTCGACGTTGTCAAAAAACACCTCATTCACTTCGGCAGAGCCATCTAACAATATGATGGGGCGCACAGTCACGCCTGGCGATTTCATATCAATAAGCAAAAAGCTGATACCGTTTTGCGGCTTGCCTTCAGCGGCGGTGCGCACCAGGCAAAAAATCCATTCGCCGTACTGGCCCAAGGTAGTCCAGGTTTTTTGGCCGTTGACAATGTATTTGTTACCTACGCGCTCGGCGCGGGTTTTGAGCGAGGCCAAGTCTGAGCCCGAACCCGGTTCACTGTAGCCTTGGCTCCACCAAACGTCGCCGCTGGCAATGCCAGGCAAAAAGCGCTGTTGCTGCTCGGTATTGCCAAATGCCATGATCACCGGGGCCACCATCACTGGCCCAAAGGGCACTACGCGCGGCGCACCGGCCAAGGCGCATTCTTCTTCAAACAAATGTTTTTGGATTGCATTCCAGCCTGGCCCGCCAAATTCCTTGGCCCAGGCGTGGCCTAGCCAGCCTTTTTTGCCCAAAATCTTGCCCCAGCGCTGCATGTCTTCGCGCGTCAAGTGCAGGGCGTTGTGGACTTTGTGGGAGATGTCTTGCGGCAAATGGGCGTGGACCCAGGCGCGAATTTCTTCTCGAAAACCCAGCTCTTCGGGGGTAAAGGCCAAATCCATACAGGCGTCTCCAGGTGGTCAATGGGTGCGGGCGTTCTGCCCAGCCCTCGTTTTTAGCACGGTCGTTCGTTTTTTTCTGTCAGTGTTGCGACATGGGCTTGCGCGCTGGGTGTTTTTGTCAGGTGTTGGTCCAGTGCAGTGCGCCATAGCGGCCGCCCACGACGCTTGCTTACCGCTTTGGGGCGGGTAGGGATAATCGCTCTCTTATGCAATCAATCGTGATTTTGATTTCGGGCGGAGGCTCCAATATGGCGGCACTGGTCCGCGCAGCGCAGCAGGAAGACTGGGCTGGCCGTTACGGCGCGTCCATTGCAGCCGTTGTCAGTAACCGGGCCGATGCGGCTGGCTTGCGCTGGGCCCAGGCGCAAGGTATTGCAACGCATACGATTTCCCACTTAGATTTTCCAGACCGGGCGCAATTTGATGCTAGTTTGGCGCAGGTCGTCTCCTCGTACGCGAGGGCTGGCAAGCCGCCCCTGGTATTACTTGCGGGGTTTATGCGCATCTTGACGCCCGGCTTTGTGCAGGCGCACACCGGTCGCCTGATCAATATCCACCCCTCGCTGCTACCTGCGTTCACCGGTTTGCACACGCACCAGCGGGCGATATTGGCCGGGTGCAAATTTGCCGGCGCCACGGTGCATCGCGTGACCGAGGTGCTCGACGAGGGCGCCATCCTGGAGCAATCGGTAGTGCCGGTGCTGCCTGACGACGACGCGCATAGCTTGGCGGCGCGCGTGCTGGCCACCGAGCACATCATCTACCCACGCGCGGTGCGTAGTCTCTTGGCGGCGGGGCTTAGCTAGCCAGGTTCATCGCGCCCACTGGCAAGTCGCCGATGCGGGTAAAGCGGCGTTGCTGTTCACCCTCCCAAAGCACCATTTCGTCAAACATGGCGGCAGGCCGAACCCACAGGCCGTGTGCGCCGTAAAGCGCGCGGTACAAAGTCATGGGTTCGAGGCTTTCGCTGTGGCGTGTAGTGGCCAATACTGCGTACATGCCGCCTTTGTAATGGCGGTATAGGCCGGGTTGCGTCTGGATCAAAGGTGGGAGATCTTCATCTTGCATGGGACAATGCGCTGCTTATGCATCCAAAAGCTTTATTAGAGGCCTGCGCCGAATTGGTGCGGCTGACCCTACGATTTGAACATCCCGCCGATGCCAGCGTATCCCGGTTTTTTCGGGACCACAAACGCCTGGGGCCCCGCGAACGCGCAACCATGGCTGAAACCGTGTACACGGTGCTACGCAAAAAGCTTTTGTTTGACCATTTGGCACCCTCGGGCAGCGGCCCCAAAGAGCGGCGCTTGGCTATTTTGGGCTTTTACGGGCCGGGCGATTTTTTGCGCAGCGCCCTCACCGACCAAGAAAAAAACTGGTTGGATGCCTGCGAGAAAGTCAAACCGGATGACTTGATGGAGCGCCACCGGCACAACCTGCCCGAATGGCTGGTGCAGCCGCTCAAAGACCAGTTGGGCGATGAGTTCTGGCCCTTGGTGGAGCAAATGAACCAAGGAGCTGGCCTGGATTTGCGCGTGAACGACTTCAAGGCCAAGCGGGCCGATGTGCAAAAAGCCCTG
>CANJXV010000037.1 GCA_947478935.1 Comamonadaceae bacterium | reverse complement strand
GCAAGTGCGCTGGACACGCTTGTCGCTGAGCAATGCCGACAAGCGCTGGGGCAGCGCCAAGAGCGACGGCTCTATCCGCCTGAACTGGCGCTTGATGCATTTTGAATTGCCAGTGATCGACTATGTGGTGGCGCATGAGCTGAGTCATTTGCGGGTGATGAACCATAGCCCGCGCTTTTGGCAAACCGTAGGCAGCGTGATGCCCGACTACCCAGAGCGGCGCAAACAGCTTAAAGACCCGACTGCGCCGCTTTGGTAAGCGCGGCCGCTCAGGCCGGCAGGCTGAAGCGGTATACGCCATCAGCGCCCAGGCTGCGGCGCAGTTTTTTCTGAAACCACAACATATGCAAATGCGCCACCGCCTCGCCCATGGCAAAAGTCATCTGGTGCAAATCCAGCGCGCGTGTGAACAGCACTGGCACCACATCGCGCGCGCTTTGTGGCCCGGCGGCGCAGGCCTGCATGACTTCGGCCAGGCGCTCGCGGTGGTGGGTGTGGAGTTGCTCAATGCGTACATGCAAGCCGGTGAAGGGCTTACCGTGCGCAGGTAGCGTCAAGGTATCAGCCGGCAGGGGTTTGAACTTGTCAATCGAGTCCAGAAACAGCTTGAGCGCATCGGCCTCAGGCTCTTGTTCATAAACGCTGACGTTGGTGGAAATACGCGGCAGCATCATGTCGCCGCCGAGCAGTACTTGCAAGTCATCGCAGTACAGCGCGATGTGCTCTGGCGCATGGCCGTAGCCGCTGATGCAGCGCCAATTGCGCCCGCCGATGTCCAGCACCTTACCGTCGATCAGGCGGTGGTAGCTGTCAGGAACCGAAGGCACTAGGTTGGGAAAGTAGTTGGTGCGCGCGCGCACTTGCTCCACCGAGCCCTCGTCGTTCATGCCGTGGGCCGCGAAATAGGCCGCAGAGCGCTCGCCGCCAAAGCCGTTGGCGCCCATGCAGGCAAAACGCGCCACCTGGTAGTCAGCGGCGCTGATCCACAAGTCCACCTTCCAGCGCTCGCATAGCCAATGGGCCAGGCCGATGTGGTCCGGGTGCATATGGGTGCATATCACGCGCAGGATCGGCAAGCCTTGCAATTCATTGCTAAAAATTTGCTCCCATTGGGCTTTGGCTTCGTCGCGGTGGATGCAACAGTCCACCACGCTCCAGCCTTGTACCGGACCGTTTTCGCCTTCCATGCAATCGCGCAAAAGCCATAGATTGATATGGTCTAGCGCAAACGGAAGCACCATGCGTATCCACAAAATGCCAGGCGCCACTTCAATACTGCCCCCCGGTGCCGGCAGGGCAGAGCCCAAGGGATAGTGCAAGTGGGATTCGAGGGCGTTCATGGTGGGGGCTTATGGTTCATAATTGACGTTTACGTAAACGTCAACCATGATTCTAGACAGTATGGCCCTTGGCCTGTGTCGCATGGGTTTGTATCTTGCACCTCGCCAGCTTTTTGCCACCGACTATGAGCAGTACCTTTAGTATCAGCGACTTGTCGCGCGAGTTTGACCTGACCACCCGGGCCATTCGTTTTTACGAAGACTTGGGCTTGTTGCAACCCGAGCGCACCGGCCCGGGCGGACGTAATCGGGTCTATAGCGTGCGCGACCGCACACGCCTCAAGCTGACCTTGCGCGCCAAGCGCCTGGGCCTGAGCCTGACCGAGGCCAAGGACATCATCGATACCTACGAAAGCCCGCGTGATACGGGCATGCAGCTGACCAAATTTTTGGAAGTGCTGGACGTACACCGCAGCCGCATTGAAGAGCAGATGGCCGATTTGCAGGCCAATCTGGACGAGATCAAAGTGCACCAGCGCGAAGCACGCACCCTGTTGGCCAAAGTGGCTGCCAGCGCGCCCAAAAGCAAAAAGCCTAAAACCCAAGTTGCGCATGTCCGCTGATACCGCGCCCTATCCTGCGCTGTGGGAACGTATTGCCAACAGCCTGGCGCGCCAAGGCATGTCGCGGGCCATGGGTGTGCGCCTGCTGCGCGCCGAGCCCGGATGCGTGGAGCTGGTCCTGCCGTATTCGGACAAGGTGACGCAGCAGCAACTTGGGTTTCATGGCGGCGCTACCGGCATGCTGGCTGACATCGCAGGCGGCTATGCGGCGCTGACGCTTGCGCCCGAGGGGCTTGAGGTCACCACGGTGGAGTACAAAATCAATTTTCTCGCGGCTTTTAAAGATGGCGAATTGCGCGCTACCGGTACAGTCGTGCGCGCCGGTAAGCGCGTGACGGTGGCATCTGCCGAAGTGCTGCATGTGGATAGGCAAGGACGCAGCAGCCCATGTGCGCTTATGCAGCAAACCTTGACCACGGTGCCTGCCAGCAGCTGAATAAATTTTCTAGGGGATCAAAAAATGACATTGCCAGGGCTGGACTTTCAACTAGGCGAAGATGTGGATGCGCTACGCGAAGCGGTGCATGATTTTGCGCAAGCCGAAATCGCGCCGCGCGCCGCCGCGATTGATCGCGACGATCAGTTTCCTATGGATTTGTGGCGCAAGATGGGCGAGCTTGGTGTACTGGGCATTACCGTTGAAGAAGAATACGGCGGTGCGGCTATGGGCTATTTGGCGCACATGGTAGCCATGGAAGAAATTTCGCGTGCCAGCGCGTCAGTGGGTTTGTCGTATGGTGCGCACAGCAATTTGTGCGTTAACCAGATTCGCCGCAATGGCACGCCCGAGCAGCGCCAGCGTTACCTGCCCAAGCTGATCAGCGGCGAACACGTGGGCGCCCTGGCCATGAGCGAGCCTGGCGCGGGCAGCGATGTGCTGTCTATGAAACTGCGCGCGCAAGACAAGGGCGGCTACTTCGTGCTCAACGGCAGCAAGATGTGGATTACCAACGGCCCGGATGCGGACACCTTAGTGGTCTATGCCAAAACCGACCCCGAGCTGGGCGCACGCGGCGTCACGGCGTTCCTAATTGAAAAAAACATGCCGGGTTTTTCGGTGGCGCAAAAACTGGATAAATTGGGCATGCGCGGCAGCCATACGGGCGAGCTGGTGTTTAACAACGTGGAAGTGCCGCTGGCCCACGTGCTGGGCGGCATCAACAACGGCGCCAAGGTACTCATGAGCGGCCTGGACTATGAGCGCGCGGTGCTAAGCGGCGGGCCCTTGGGCATCATGCAATCGGTGATGGACAACGTCATGCCCTATATCCATGAGCGCAAACAGTTTGGCCAAAGCATTGGCGAGTTTCAGCTGATTCAAGGCAAGATAGCTGATATGTATACCGTGTTGCAAGCGGGCCGCTCGTTTGCCTATATGGTCGCCAAGAACCTGGATTCGCTTGGCACCGAGCATGTGCGCCGGGTGCGCAAAGATTGCGCTAGCGTGATTTTGTGGACCGCCGAAAAAGCAACCTGGATGGCGGGCGAAGGGGTACAGATATTTGGTGGCAATGGCTATATCAACGATTACCCGCTGGGTCGTTTGTGGCGCGATGCGAAACTGTATGAAATCGGCGCAGGCACTAGCGAAATTCGCCGTATGCTAATAGGCCGTGAATTGTTTTCCGAGACCGCCTAAATCTTGTTGCGCAAAACCTAATTTGTATGACCCAGTTAAATGATTTATTCGCCCGCAACCGCACCTGGGCGGCTGAAATGGAGCGCAAGCAGCCCGGCTTTTTCACGGGCCTCACGGCGCAGCAAAAGCCGCGCTATATGTGGATAGGCTGCTCGGACAGCCGCGTACCTGCCAATCAAATCATCGGCCTGGCGCCGGGTGAAATTTTTGTCCATCGCAATGTGGCTAACGTGGTGGTGCATTCGGACCTCAATGCTTTGTCCACGATCCAGTTCGCGGTAGAGCGCCTGCAGGTGCGCGATATTTTGCTGGTTGGCCACTACGGTTGCTCGGGCGTGCAGGCCGCGCTGGAGGGCGCACGCATTGGTCTGGCTGATAACTGGCTGCGCCATATTCAGGACGTGCGCGATAGACACCAGGCCTTGATCGACAACGCGCCCGAGTCGGCCCGCGCCAATATCTTGTGCGAACTTAATGCGGTGGAGCAAGTGCTGAACGTGGCGCAAAGCACCGTTTTGCAAGACGCCTGGGCACGCGATCAAGATGTGACGCTGCACGGCTGCGTCTATGGCTTGCACGATGGCTTGCTCAAAGATCTGCAGATGCATTTGGGTGGCAAAGACGATGTCGCTGCCATCTACCGCGCCGCGATTTCCGCCATTACCACCGCACTGCGGTAACCGGGTACCGCCATGTTTCCCACCCGCCTGGATTCGCCGCTGGCCGCTGACATCGCCAAAGCGATGATGGACGGTTTTAACCGCCACTACCGTCTGTTTCGCACCGAGTCTGCGCGCGCCAAACATCGCTTTGAAACCGCAGACTGGCACGGCCAGCAGCGCGCCCAGCGCGAGCGCATCGAGTTTTATGACTTGCGCGTGCTGGAATGCTCCAACCGCCTGGAGCGTGAATTTAAAGCGGGTGAGCAGCCTATGGAAGTCTGGCAGCAAGTGAAGCTACTCTACATCGGCTTGCTGGTGGATCACCACCAACCCGAGTTGGCCGAAACGTTTTTTAACTCGGTCACCACGAAAATTTTGCACCGCAGTTATTTTCAAAACGACTTCATTTTTGTCCGCCCTGCGGTCAGCACCGAATACATAGAAAACAGCGAAGCGGATGCGCGACCCACGTATCGGGCTTATTACCCGACACGGGAAACCATGCAGGACACGGCGCTGCGCATGGTGCAGGACTTTGATTTACGCCTAGGCTTTGAAGACCTGGAGCGTGATACCGCGTTGGTGGCGCAGGTGATGCGCGAGCAACTGGGCGACTTTGCCTTGCGCGCCAATTTTCAGGTGCAGGTGCTGACCGGCTTGTTCTTTCGCAACAAGGGTTGCTATATCGTCGGCAAGCTGATCAATGGTTTTCAGGAGCTGGGCTTTGCACTGCCGGTGTTGCATGGCAAAACCGCGCTGCTACGCATCGACGCGGCTTTGTTTGGCGAAGACGATTTGCTGATGCTGTTTAGTTTTGCGCGCGCTTACTTCATGGTGGACATGGAAGTGCCCTCGGCCTATGTGCAATTTTTGCGCAGCCTGATGCCGCGTAAACCGCGCAATGAAATTTACAACGCACTGGGTCTGGCCAAACAAGGGAAGACGCTTTTTTACCGCGACTTTTTGCACCACCTGCGCCACTCCACTGACAAGTTCCGCATCGCGCCGGGTATCAAAGGCATGGTGATGCTAGTGTTTGACCAGCCTAGCTTTCCCTATGTGTTTAAAGTCATCAAAGACTTTTATCCGCCACCCAAAGACACCTCGCGTGAGCAAATCAAAGGCAAGTATTTACTGGTGAAACAACACGACCGGGTCGGGCGCATGGCCGACACCTTGGAGTACAGCGGAGTGGGTTTTCCCTTACATCGCTTTGAGCCGGAGTTATTGGCTGAGATAGAAAAATTTGCACCTAGTCAATTGCAAATCAACACCCGCAGCGATGGCACGCAGGAAGTCATCATCAAGCATGTCTATATTGAGCGGCGCATGATTCCACTCAACATCTATTTGCAGGAAGCCTTTGATGCGGGCGGTGCGGATGCGGATAACGCTTCGGCCAACGCCGAACGCGCACGAGGGCAGATAGCACGCGGCGTGGTGGAATACGGCAATGCCATCAAAGACCTGGTAGCGGCCAATATTTTTCCGGGCGATATGTTATGGAAAAACTTCGGCATCACGCGCCATGGCAAGGTCGTGTTTTATGACTACGATGAAATCGAGTACATCACCGACTGCAATTTCCGTCGCGTGCCCGCGCCGCGCAACGAAGAGGAAGAAATGTCTGGCGAGACCTGGTACAGCGTTGGCCCCAAAGACGTTTTCCCCGAAACCTTCACGCCGTTTTTATTGGGCAATCCGGCCGTGCGTAAAGTATTCATGGAACACCATGCTGATTTACTCGATGTAGATTTCTGGCAAGGCCATAAAGAGCGCATCGCGCAAGGCTATGTACATGACGTGTTTCCCTATGACCGGGAAAAACGTTTTGAAACCGATTGATGAACCCTGCTATTTGAAGGAGCCACACCATGCAAGACCCCATCGTGATTGTCAGCGCCGCCCGCACCCCTATGGGGAGTTTTCAGGGCGATTTTTCCAGCCTCGCCGCGCATGACTTAGGCGGCGCCGCGATCCGCGCTGCCGTGGAGCGTGCCGGCATCGCGCCCGATATGGTCGGCGAAGTCTTGTTTGGTAACTGCTTGATGGCCGGCCAGGGCCAAGCGCCAGCGCGCCAGGCCGCTTTCAAAGGCGGCTTGCCGCAAAGCGCGGGTGCGGTCACCTTGTCCAAAATGTGCGGCTCGGGCATGCGCGCAGCCATGTTTGCCCACGACATGCTGGCGGCGCACAGCCAAGATGTACTAGTGGCCGGTGGCATGGAGAGCATGACCAATGCGCCTTACCTCTTGCTAAAAGGCCGAGGCGGTTACCGCATGGGCCATGACAAAGTCTATGACCACATGATGCTCGACGGCCTGGAAGATGCCTACGAAGCGGGCCGCAGCATGGGCACCTTTGGCGAAGACTGCGCTGCCAAATACAGCTTCACCCGCGCTGAGCAAGACGCATTTGCCACCGCTAGCGTGCAGCGGGCGCAAGCAGCGATTGCCAGCGGCGCCTTTGCCACCGAGATCACACCCGTCACCGTCAGAGAGCGCAGCGGTGAGCGCGTGGTCGGCATGGATGAGGGCCCGGGCAGGATCAAGCTCGACAAAATCCCCGGCCTCAAGCCCGCATTCAAAAAAGACGGCACGATTACCGCCGCCTCTAGCTCGTCGATCAACGACGGCGCAGCGGCCATGGTCTTGATGCGCGCCAGCACCGCAGCGCAGCTGGGCTGCAAGCCGCTGGCCCGCATCGTTAGCCACGCCACCCACGCGCAAGCGCCCGAGTGGTTTGCCACCGCACCCGTGGGCGCCACGCAAAAAGCCTTGGCCAAAGCCGGCTGGGCCGTGGACGATGTGGATTTGTGGGAAGTGAACGAAGCCTTTGCCGTCGTGCCCATGGCGCTGATGAAAGAGCTGGACATCTCGCACGACAGGGTCAACGTCAACGGCGGCGCCTGCGCCTTGGGCCACCCGATTGGCGCGTCTGGTGCGCGCATTATGGTTACGCTTTTGCATGCACTCAAAGCGCACGGTTTGAAGCGTGGCTTAGCGACGCTTTGTATTGGCGGCGGTGAGGCGACTGCGGTTACGGTGGAAATGCTTTAAGGCCTGACATGCTGCTTACCCCCGAACAGGAAGCCATTCGCGATGCAGTGCGCGAATTTGCGCAGAACGAGCTGTGGCCGAATGCCCCGCGCTGGGATAAGGAACATACCTTTCCCAAAGAGGCACACAAGGGCTTGGCGGCGCTGGGCGCGTATGGCATTTGCGTGCCCGAAGAATATGGCGGCGTGCAGCTTGATTACCTGACGCTGGCTTTGGTGTTAGAAGAAATTGCCGCTGGCGACGGCGGCACGAGCACCGTGATCAGCGTGACCAATTGCCCGGTCAATGCCATCTTGATGCGCTATGGCAATGCGACGCAGAAAAAACAGTGGCTGACGCCATTGGCGCAAGGAGAAATGTTGGGTGCGTTCTGCCTGACCGAGCCGCATGTAGGTTCAGATGCCTCCAGTCTGCGCACCACGGCGGTCCGCGAAGGAGATGCCTATGTGTTGAACGGCGTAAAGCAATTCATCACCAGCGGCAAGAATGCGGATGTGGCGATCGTGGTTGCCGTCACCGACAAAGGCGCTGGCAAAAAAGGCATGAGTGCGTTTCTGGTGCCCACCAATGCGCCGGGTTATGTGGTGGCGCGGCTGGAAGACAAGCTGGGCCAGCACAGCAGCGACACCGCGCAAATCAATTTTGACAACTGCCGCATATCGGCAGAGAACCTGATCGGCAAAGAGGGCGAGGGCTATGGCATCGCGCTGGGTGGCCTGGAGGGCGGGCGCATCGGCATCGCTGCACAAAGCGTGGGCATGGCGCGCAGTGCGTTCGAAGTGGCACTGGCGTATTCCAAAGACCGGCAGAGTTTTGGTGCGCCTATTTTTAACCACCAAGCAGTTGGCTTTAGGCTGGCGGAGTGCGCAACGCAATTAGAGGCCGCGCGGCAGTTGATATGGCACGCAGCGGCCCTGCGTGACGCCGGCCGACCTTGCCTCAAAGAAGCGGCCATGGCCAAATTGTTTGCCAGCGAAATGGCCGAAAAAGTATGTACTGTGGCCATCCAAACCCTGGGCGGCTATGGATATGTAAGCGACTTTCCGGTAGAGCGCATTTACCGCGATGTGCGCGTTTGCCAGATATATGAAGGCACCAGCGACGTGCAAAAAATCATCATTCAACGCGCCCTGGCGTAGGCCAATAACACAAGGAGACAGCATGCCGATTACCAAAGGATTTCGCCAACTCGTCGATGAGGCCAATGCCTGCATCACCACCTATTCCGTGACGCAAGTTCGCGAGCGACTGGCCGATGGGCGCATGCAATTGGTGGACATTCGCGATATCCGCGAAGCAGAGCGCGAGGGCACTATCGAAGGCGCGGTGCTGGCGCCGCGTGGCATGCTGGAGTTTTGGGTGGATCCGGCCTCGCCCTACTTTAAACCGGTGTTTGGCGACGAGGCCAAAGAATACGTATTGTTTTGCGCAGCCAGCTGGCGTAGCGCTTTGGCTACCAAGGCCTTGCAAGAAATGGGTATGACCAATGTCGCGCACATAGACGGCGGCTTTGCCGCCTGGGTCAAAGACGGCGCGCCGGTACAAAGCTGGGAAGCCCACAAGGCCCAAGCTAAAGTCGCTAAAGGTGGATGAGCCAGGGCCCGCTGGCTTTGCAATGGGATCAACCCTGTCCATGCGCTCGGTTCAGCACGAAAGCAATGCCGCTTCGCTTTTACGACTGTTGCGAGCAGTATCTACAAGGCGATGCGGCCCGGCCCGCGCCCGATGCCCACAGCTTGATGCGCTCGCGTTACAGCGCTTTTGTCTTGCAGCGCGAAGCCTATTTACTAGCCACTTGGCACGCCAGTACGCGCCCAGCGCAGGTGGGCTTTGACACTGCGGGCAAGTGGTTGGGCTTGGAGGTGCAAGAAGCGACAAACAGCAGCCCGACTGACGCCGAAGTCGAATTCGTAGCCCGCTTCAAACCTCTGGGTGCCAGCGCCTGGCGCCTGCACGAGCGCAGTCGCTTTGTCCTGCAAGAGGGGCGCTGGTGGTATGTGGATGGCGTGCAACTGGGCTAAGGCCTGGGGTATTGCGCATATGTGGACTTATCGCAAACCACCACTTCGCGCCTGGCGTTAGGCTAGCGCATTTCCGTCCTCGTTTTTCTTAGACCGCTATGCCGCAATCCACCCCTGCCCTCGCCCACCTCAAAATTCTCGATCTTTCACGCGTATTAGCGGGCCCCTGGTGTACCCAGATGTTGGCGGACATGGGGGCCGATGTCATCAAAATCGAAAAGCCCGGTGAGGGCGACGATACGCGCCATTGGGGCCCGCCCTTTATGCAGGATACGCAAGGCCAGGACACGGCGCATGCCAGCTATTTCACAGCCTGCAACCGCAATAAGCGTTCGATAGCGATCGATATTTCTAAGCCGCAAGGGCAGGCACTAATCAAGCAGCTGGCTTTGCAATGCGACATCTTGGTGGAAAACTTCAAGGTTGGCGGCCTGGCGCATTACGGTCTGGATTACGCTAATGTGCACGCGCTCAATCCGCGCCTGGTTTACTGCTCTATCACCGGTTTCGGCCAGACCGGGCCCTACGCCGAACGCGCTGGTTACGACCTGATGATCCAGGCCATGAGCGGCATGATGAGCATCACCGGTAAACCGGAAGGCACGCCCGGTGGGACACCCCAGCGCGTGGGCGTGGCATTGACCGATTTATTCACCGGCGTCTATGCATGTAGCGCGATTTTGGCGGCCATCGAGGTGCGCCATCGTACTGGCTTGGGCCAGCACATCGACATGAGCTTGCTCGATGTCGGCATGGCAATTCTGGCCAACCAGGCGGCGGGGTTTTTGAATACGGGTCAATCGCCCAAACGCCAGGGCAACAGCCATCCCAGCTTGGTGCCTTACCGCGACTTTGAAACCCTTGACAGCGCCATGCTGCTGGCGATTGGCAATGACGGCCAATTCGCGCGTTTTTGTACCGTCGCCAGTCACCCCGAATGGGCGGCCGATCCGCGCTTTCACACCAACACCGAGCGGGTGCGCCACCGCGACACCTTGGAGTCCTTAATGCAAACGGTGACACGCACTCGCACCACCGCACAATGGATCGCCGATCTAGAGCACCATGCCGTGCCTTGCGGCCCCATCAACTCAGTAGCCGAGGCTTTTGCCGACGCCCAGGTGCAGGCCCGTGGCCTGGCCATCACCCAGCCGACCAGTGAGGCAGCCCAAGCGGGCACCTCCATCGCGGCCATCGGTTCGGTCGCCAGCCCCTTGCGCCTGGCCGCCAACCCGCCGGTGCTGCACCGTGCGCCGCCAGCCCTTGGCGAACATACCGACGAGCTGCTGCGCGAGTGGGGTTGGGACGCCGATGCCATTGCGCAACTGCGCCAGCAAGGCGTGGTGGGCTAGCTTTGCAAAGGTCTAGGCGCCCAGTAGTTCCCAGCGTTCCAAAGCAAGTAGCAGTTCGGCGTCAATAGTAACGTTGCGTTGTGCCAGTTGTAAGGCTTTGGCGTTGTCACTGGCATACAGCGTGCCGTCGGCAAGGTGGGCGTTGATGCCGGCTTGCTCGGCTTCCAGCGCCGCGATGCGGCCGGGCAGGGCTTCGAGCTCGCGTTGCTCTTTGTAGCTCAGTTTGCGGGCCTTGCTTGCAGGCGCTACCGAGGAAGCGGGCGTGGGTGCTGGGTTCGCTTTGGCGCTAGCCACTGCCTTGTCCTCACGCCCATAGTTAAAACTTTGTGCCCCTTTTTGCCCCTTGGACTGTGCAATAGCATTAGAGCGCTTGCTTTGTATCAGCCAATCCTGCACGCCGCCTTCAAACTCACGCCAGCGGCCAGGGCCTTCGTAGGCGATGGTGCTGGTCACCACATTGTCCAAAAAAGTACGGTCGTGGCTGACCAAAAACACCGTGCCATCGTAGTTTTGCAACAGGTCTTCCAACAATTCCAAGGTGTCGATGTCCAGATCGTTGGTGGGCTCGTCGAGCACCAGCACATTGGCCGGGCGGGCAAACAGACGGGCTAACAACAAGCGGTTGCGCTCGCCGCCACTAAGGGAGCGGACTGGCGAATTGGCGCGTGCGGGTGAGAACAAAAAATCACCCAAATAACTTTTGACATGCTGGCGCCGGTTGCCGATCTCAATCCATTCGCTACCTGGGCTAATGAAGTCTTCCAAGGTCGCATCCATGTCCAAGGCATTGCGCATTTGGTCGAAATACGCCACTGCGATATTGGCCCCTTGGCGCACGGTGCCCCAGGGGCTGTGGCCGGGTTCGGGTGCTGGCGCATTGGCAGGTGCGGGATCGGCTTGCAGTTCACCCAAAATCAATTTAAGCAGCGTAGTCTTGCCCGCGCCATTGGGGCCAAGCAGGCCGATCTTGTCGCCGCGCAAAATCGTGGCACTGAAGTCGTGCACGATGTTTTTAGGTCCAAAGCTTTTGGATACATGGGTTAGCTCGGCTACCAATTTGCCGCTGCTCGCGCCGCTGCTGATGTCCATATTTACGCTACCAAGCACATCGCGCCGCGCTTCGCGCTGCGCGCGCAAATTATCCAGACGCACAATGCGCGCGGTGGCGCGCGTGCGGCGCGCTTCCACGCCTTTGCGTATCCACACCTCCTCTTGCGCCAGCAGCTTGTCTGCGCGTGCGTTGATCACGGCCTCTTGCGCTAGTTGTTCTTCTTTTTGTAGCAGATAGGCTGCAAAATTACCCGGATAGGACAAAAGTTTGCCCCGGTCCAACTCCACAATGCGCGTGGCCACGTTGTCCAGAAAAGAGCGGTCGTGCGTCACGGTAATGATGCTGCCGCCAAAGTCCACCAGCAGGCCTTCGAGCCACTCAATACTGTCCAAGTCCAGGTGGTTGGTCGGCTCGTCCAGCAGCAGCACATCGGGTTGCGCTACCAACGCTTGCGCCAGCGCCACACGCTTTTTGGTGCCGCCCGAAAGTGTGCTGACAATAGCCTCTGGATCCAGATGCAAACGGTGCAGCGTCTCGCCCACGCGTTGCTCCCAATTCCAACCGTCCAGCGCCTCAATCTCGCTTTGCATAGCGTCCAGATCGCCATGGCCTTGCGAGTATTCGTCGATCAAATCACGCACCCGTTGCAAGCCCACGCTAACCGCGTCAAACACGCTGGATTGGGCGTCTAAATCTGGCTCTTGTGCCACATAGGCGATACGGATATGGCTTTGCACTTGCAGCACGCCGTCATCCGGTTTTTCCAGTCCGGCCAGGATTTTGAGCAGCGAGGACTTGCCGGTGCCATTGCGGCCGATCAGGCCCACGCGCTCCAGGGTTTCGAGTGAGAAGCCTGCGTGGTCTAGCAGGGGTACATGCCCAAACGCGAGTTGGGCTTCCAGTAAGGTGATAAGCGCCATGTGGCGCGGATTATCCCCTGCTGAGCTGCGGCAAGCGGTCCAATACCAGTTTGGCGCTGTACAAGACCACTAAGGTGCCGAGCAAATCGCCGGTGAAATGCAGTGCCAGAGCGCCCCACACGTCACCGCCTTGCCCACGGGCTATAAACCACACCTGATGCAGCAGCGCACTGACCGCCGCAAACGCCACCGTCATACGCAACAGGCAAGCGGCCGTCAGGCCTTGCAGGTTTTCTTCAAAGACGGCGAAGCGCAGACACAGCGCGCGGGCTAACAGCGGCGCCAGACCCGAAAGCACGGCTGCGCCCAGCACCGTAATCGGGTCCTCGGTGTACGACACCTGTCCCAGACCCATCAGCAGGGCGCCCAGCGCCAAACCCATACCGCCCCACTCTGCGAACAACAGTACGCAGACCAGGCCCAATCCACTGGGCAAAAACACCAAGCTGCTAAAGCCCGAGGCGTTAAGAGACGAAAAGATAAATTGATTGAAAGACAAAAGGCCTACATAGGCCAGAGCCGTCATTGCGACGGCCCATAGGTTTTTTTGCAATTGCATTGCGCACACTCCCATATATTTTTACCTGCACATCAGCACAGGAAAAAGACCCGGGAGTGGACGCCTAGCGCGGCTTTAGCCGCGCAGCATCAAACTGCCTGAGCCTTCTCCATGCACTGCCCCAATTGCGCAAAGTACTGGTGCGTCGCTTTCGTTGGCACCACGTACTTGACGCGGTTGTCCTGGCTATCCAGGTTCAGGTCGATCATTCCCTTTTTGCGCAAAGCCTTT